>JAICYZ010000276.1 GCA_025933935.1 Chitinophagaceae bacterium | reverse complement strand
TTGCCATAGTAGTTTCATTTATGATTGGTTAAGGTTTTCTTCTTATTTCATTGTATCCCTCATCATTTCCACTGCGTTAACTAACGCAGTAATAAGGCTGTGGAAGTATAGTATTAACGTAGTAAATACGGTTTTAGTATAGAGGAGAGTTATTTGATCGTGAAGCCTTAATTTGATCTTGCGGACGCCTCACTTCCTGACAACGCTTACATCATTTCAATCTCTTGCAGAATCTCCTTTTCAAAATCCGTGAAACCCTGTTTGAGCACAATAATCTGGTTGGCAAAGCAGCTCATCCAAGGTACCATAACTGAATCGCGAAGGGCCAGCAGGTAATATTGGGCACCTGCAGAAACAAAAAAAACCGCGTCTTCCACGGGACTCTTAATGGGCACGCCGCCTACCAGGTATTGCAGGGAAAGTTGGTAATAATTGCCCTTGTCTTTCAACTCAAATTGTAATTGCGGGCGCTCAGTTTGAAATGGTAATGGATTCCCATTTTCATCCTTATGATCTGTTACTGCCTGCGGAAACATTTCCCCGAAACAACCACAAAGAAGAAAAGCTTTTTCAATTGTTACAAAAGGCGTATGTGGATGGCCGTTATGAATCGCATTATTCCATCACTTTACGTGAACCCGAGAGATAAGAAAAGGTGATGGAACCGAAGGAGGTATTAAATTGTTTGAGGAGTTAGATCTTCGCTTTTATTTCGTTTAATTATTATCGTTAGTAAACCGAAAATAACTAATATTCCTGTTTGCAGATGAGTTTTAAATATGTTCCGGATTTTAAATTGCATGTTATTCTTCAGTATTTAATGATTATTCCGTTCTCAAACTCTTTACCGGGTTTGCAATTGCTGCTTTTATTTGCCTGAAAACTACTGTTATCAGTGCAATTAATAAAGCGATCAAGCCTGCAACAACAAATATCCACCAGCCAATATTTATTCTGTATGCAAAACTTTGTATCCACTTATTCCTTGGGTATCGCCGCTGAGTTGTTGTAAAACATTTGTAATCTTTTTTGTAACAGCAGGCACGTTTTTTCCGGGTCTTAATTTTATAAAAGTTATATAATTCGCATTGCCCCATTGCTCATCATTTTCCCGCCTGTCTTTGTCCAATAAAAGATTTGAAAGAGGGATGAATGATGTGAATTGAAAGCTCGAATTTGCAGGTGCATCAGCAACAATTGCTTTTACAACAAGATTCAGAGTATCCGCACGAATCACTTTTACAAACAACTATTACGATTTATCATTTTCAAATTTTTCAAACTTTCACATTAGCATATGATTACATGGTCACGTCTGCAAATTATTCGGTTCTTAAACTTTTCACCGGATTGGCTACCGCGGCTTTGATCGCCTGGAAGCTAACGGTTGCAAGCGCAATAAATATTACCAGTATTGCTGCAATCGAAAACATCCACCAGGTTAATGAAATCCTGTAGGGATAATGATCCAGCCATTTTGCGGCAGCCAGCCATGCTGCAGGAATTGCGACCAACATGGATAAAATTACCAGTTTCAAAAAATCTGTTGATAATGTGGTAATGATGCTGCTTACTGATGCTCCCAACACTTTTCTTATTCCAATTTCTTTGGTTCTTTTCTCTGCAGAAAGAACAGATAACCCAAATAATCCAATGCAGGAAATAAAGATCGTGAGTATGGCTCCAAACAGCATGATCTGTTTCCATTTTGCTTCTGCTTCATAGTTCTTACTATTTTCATCCTGCTTAAAAGTGTAGCTATATGGAGTTAGCGGAAATAAACTTTTAAATGTTTTTTGGATATAAGCAAGAGAAGAACCGGCCGTGTTCGGCCTGATTTTGATGTAGGCCATTCCAAAGTCATTTGAAGGTTCCATTGTAAATAATTGCGGCCCGATCTTTTTGCTTAAAGCCTCAAAATGATAATCTTTCACCACACCGATCACGTTATATTTTTTATTTTTATACCAGAAATTTACTTCCTTCCCAAGTGGGTTATTCCAACCCGCTTGTTTCACGAATGATTGATTTACCAAAACAGCGTTTGAAGAATCGGAAGGATAATCTTTTGAAAAATTTCTTCCTGCAACAAGTGAAATTTTTAATAAAGGCACATAGCTTTCATCAATTGTTTCATAAGCAAAATCGATCGTTGAATCGCCGTTTACTTTCGCCCGTGTTTCCCAATAGCCACCATTCTTGGGGGCAACGCCAATAATGTCCGGATCTTTCATTAACTGCTCTCGGAATAGTTTTGCCTGGTCGCGTTTCAAATTCTTATTTACCAATACAAGATTGCTGTCGTCATATCCCAATTTTTCGGTGGTCAGATAATTGAATTGCAGATAGATAACAAGCGTGGCGCTGATCAAAAAAGAAGCCAGCGCAAATTGAAGAACCACTAAGCTTTTTTGTAAATAATTCTTTCCGGATAAAGCAAAGCGGCTGTATAATGTTTGTACAGGATTGAAACCGGACAAAATCAAGGCAGGATAAAAACCGGCAAGCAAAGTCGTGATCAAAAAAAGAATGATATAAAATGCGATGAGTTTTGCATCAAAAAGATAAGATAAAGCCAGTGATTTGTTGGATAGATCATTGAATACCGGCAACAGCAGTTTCACAATCACCAACGCCATTACAAAAGCGATAAGGCACAAGAAAAATGATTCGCCAAGAAACTGAAAGATCAATTGCTTTCTGTTGCCACCAACCACTTTCCGGATCCCAATTTCCTTTGCCCGTTTTAGTGAACGCGCAACAGTCAGGTTTACAAAATTGATGCACGCAATCAATAAAATAAACAAAGCGATGCCTGAAAGAATGTAAGAATATACAGGATTACTCGCATCCACTACTCCACCACTTGCCGGAAAATCTTTGCTCAAATGAATGGCAGCCAAAGGTTGCAGTCCATATTCGGCTTTGCCAAACACCGCACCATATTTCTCAGTAATCATCTTGAGCGCTTCCTTGGAATCACGCTCATAAAATTGCTGCATCTGCTGTTGAACGGTAGCAACATTTGCATTGGGATCAAGAACTACAAATGTGTTCAGAAAAAAATTGAACCAGTTTTCACTTTGGGCCAGATCCTCAGCCGAAGGACGAAAAGGAAGCAAAATATTAAATTTAACAGAAGAATTTTGGGGACATCTTTTTGCAACCGCTGTTACAGAATAAGGAACAAATGTGCTGTCATTTTTCAACATAACCACTTTGCCGATGGCGTCAGTTGTGCCGAATTGTTTTTTAGCTTCGTCTTCTGAAAGTACTATGGAATGAGGATCAGACAGACATGTTTTCGGATTGCCGCTTAACAATGGAAATGAAAAAACTGAAAAGAAAGATGAATCTACTTTCAGCATTTCTTCTGAATTTACATCCGTTCCTTTTTGAATATCCACCGCGCCACTTTGAATTCTTACAAAAGACTGAATTCCCGGAACATTCGCTGTAAATTTTGGTCCTTGAAAATAACCGGTAATTCCATCCCGGTGTTCCACACCTCCATCTTTATTGAGCATCGTAAATGTGACACGATAAATATTTGCGATATTTTTTTGGAAGCGGTCGTAACTCACTTCGTCTTTCACATATAATATGATTAGCATCGCTGCCGCAAGTCCAAGGCTTAATCCGGCAATATTTATGAAGGAATAAACCTTGTTTCTCTGAATATTTCTTACGGCGATTTTAAAGTAATTTTTAAACATGAACTTATTATTTTTAAGGACTTATTTTTTGTATTTTTGAGAAGAACAAAAAAGAAAAATTATGGAAAGGATTGTGATTGAAGTGGATAAACCTACAGCGATAGCATTCCGCAAATTCAGTCCTGAAACTAAAAGTCTTTTTAATGAAACGGTAGCCATTACATTGAAAAAAATGATTAATGACGCTACTACAAGTGAACACATGCGTTTTCTTGATTCGCTGAGCAACGAAGCACAAAAAAAAGGACTGACAGAAGAAATCCTTAAAGATTTGCTGAAAGCTGATGACTAAAACTTTTGTTTTTGATACCAATTCTCTTATCAGTGCATATATTTTAGCTGGTTCTAAAAACAGGCAGGCATATAATACAGCATTTGATACAGGAATACTTGTATATTCTAAAGCAACGTTTGATGAATTTATGGATGTTTTTGCCAGATCAAAATTTGAAAAATATTTGACGCTTGAACAAAGGTTTGCTGCTATAAAAGAGTTTAGGGCAAAAGCTTTTTTAATTAATGTTGATATATCCATAACTGATTGCCTTGATCCAAAGAACAATAAGTTTCTTGAATTAGCAGTCTCTGCCAAAGCATCCTGTATTATTACCGGCGATACGGATTTACTGGTATTGAATCCATTTCGTGGCATACCCATTTTAAATGCCAGTGATTTTTTAAATGCATTCTGATTCATTATTTTCATTTTACAGTAAACCAACATTTAACCGCATTTTGCACTTTTTTGTAACAGTTCACGCAGGCAAAAAAAAATTAAAATACGTTCCATCGGGTTATCCTCTTTCATCTCATATCATGCTAAACTCCAGCAACGACAGATCTTTCAGGCAATTTCGATATTGCTGCCTTATGTAGAATTATCTTTTCGGAATTGACATCAAAGCTCAGTTCCACCCATCCGTTAAACCGTTGATTATTCATCCGTAATTGTACAGGCAAATAATTATGGGAAGCCGATTTCCATACACCTTTCCAAAATGGATCGCCAGTCATTGCGGTTACTTTTTGCGCGAGTTCGATTTGTGAAACTTCATACCAGGTATATCCTGCAAAATCTTTCAAAGGCACTGCATCTCCCTTAAAAAGTACCGGCGCATTTTCGTTGGAATTTACAGGAAGGAGGCAATTCACTTTTGATGTAACAAGATACTTTTCTTTATCCTGCTTAGCCACAGGATCACCGACCAGCATCGTGTGAAAACGAATATCCATAATACCATCTTTATTGAGGTCTATGGAAGAAGATCC
>JAICYZ010000106.1 GCA_025933935.1 Chitinophagaceae bacterium | reverse complement strand
TTTACATCAGAAAAATTATTTACAAAGTTCAACGGAGTCTGTATTTCATGCGCGATGCCCGCAGTGAGTTCTCCAAGTGAAGCCATCTTTTCTGATTGTACCAATTGCGCCTGCGCCTGTTTTAAATCAGTTAATGTTTTCTCTATCTGCGCTTTTGCGGATTCCAATTTATTAAAATCTTCATAGCGCGCATAAGCCGTAGAGAAAGCGTCAGCAAGGGTTTGAACGAGATTTATTTCTTCTTCATTCAAAGGCGCTTCACTGCCTACATACAACATTCCCTGTAAGAAAGGAAGAAAATGCAAATGCAGGTTCACGGGCCGGTGAGTTGTTGAATATTTTTCTCCTGATGCAATGGCTCCCTGTTCCACTAAACTTTTTGTCCATTCTGCAAACGTGGCTTCATCCCAATGGTCTTTAAACATTTCATTTTTATGCCAATGCAATAAAACCTTTGAAAGTTCTCCGGCAGACTGATAAGGCAACTGAAATGCTGCAATGGCTTTTCCTTCGGGAGTAGAAAGAAAAGAATGAATGAGTTCCTGCTCTTCATCCATAATAAAAACGCCGCAACGGATGAAAGGAACATTTAGCGTTGTTAGTTCATTCCATATTAATGGAGTAATTTTTTCCAAATCTCCTGTTGTGCGCATGGAGGCAGTTTCTGCACGAACCCGGTCGAGGGAGGCACGCTTTACCGCTTCTTTGGCATTGGCTTCTGCATCTTTTAAGTCTTTATATCGTTTATAGGTGAGACTAAGTACAGTAGTAAACCTGCGGTAAATCTTTAATTCATCTTCAGATAATTCTTTCTCTGTCCACGCGTATACCCCACCCTCTTTGAAGAAAAAGAAGTAACCGTATTGAGCGGTATCTGTTGGATAATCGGGATAAGCTATTTGCGGCCTGATTAATTGATAATATCTTTTTATTTCATTACCACGTAAAACAGGATGATATTCTTTTTGCGAAATCCAATTATCATAGATGCCTTCCAGTACGGGATGCCCGGTCAATTTTAATTTACCAATAACTTCGATGGACTCTCCCTGTTCGGTTGTGTTCATGGTAGAAAGCTCAACCTCATGGGTTTCTTTATCCATCAAACCGACACCACACCTGCGGGGAGTGATGCTAAGCAATTCCATTTCATGATAAAATACATCAATCGTATCTGCCAAATCACGTGAACTATGCATTGCCATTGCTTTTCCACGAACCCTTTCCAAAGCTGCTTCTATTTGCGCTTCTCTTGCCTGTGCTTCGGCTTGTTTTAAATCATTGAAACGTGTATATGTAAGATCAAAAACTTTGGCAAAGCGAAGGAGTATATTAAAATGTTCTTCTGATAAAGGTTCAAGAGTGGCTAAAGTGAGATTGCCGAAATTGTTGAATGAGGCATTCAAATAAATACGATCAGGAGCCTTCATGCCTTCTATCACAAAATCAGGCAATAGTGAAAGTTCAGTTTCAGTAAACAAAAAGTCGTCTGTTTTTATTTTGTTTTCGCCTTCAAGACAGTATTGCCATTTTAATTCCCTGTTATACCAGCCTTTTAAATACTCATTAAAAAAAGGCAGGTCAGCATACTTGACAAAGAAGTTCATTGGTGTAGAAGGTGTTTCAGAATTTGCCATCCACCATCTAACTCCTTTTTCATTGCCTTCATAGATCAGTATTACACATCTGGTAAGTACAAGATCAAGTTTTGTTAATTCAGTAAATACACTGCCAATAAGTGCATTCAACTCTTCAGATGTTTGCATTGCCATTGCTCTTGAACGCACTCGCTCCAAACCGGCTTCAATCTGCGCTTCCCTTGCCTGCGCTTCTGCTTTTTGCAGATCAAGAAAACGGGTATACGTTTGTTCAAACACTTTTCCAAAACGCAGAAATATTTGTGTTTCCTCAAATGGTTTTGTGATAATAAAAAGTACATATCCATTGTTAAAGGGAACTGCATAATTTTTTTGCCAGGTTGGAATCGGAATTCCTAAATCAATAACTTTTTGAAGACCTTTCCTGAATTCAGGTATCTCCATAAATCGCTCATAATATTTCTTTTGCTTTTCTCCGTCATAAACCTCTTCGTACATGCCCGACTGGTTTTTCCAGGCTTCATACATGCGCTGCTCACCAGGCTCAATATTATAAGGATGAGTAAAATTGCCGATACTCGTCCATTTTTGGACCATCAAACTATTCTTATCACATATTGCAAATGCTACTCCCTGCAAATCGGCACCCAATAGTTTTAATTGGTCAAACATAATTTCTGCAGTGGGAAGAAGTTCATCGCTTTTTTGCATAGCCATCGTTTTAGCCCTCACTCTTTCCAGCGCCGCTTCTATCTGTGCTTCTCTCGCCTGCAATTCTGCCTTTTGAAGATCAAGAAAACGCGTATAGGTTTGTTGAAAGACTTTTCCAAAACGCATCAATACTGTGTTCTCTTCATCTGAATAAGGTATTCCCTCAAAATTTTCAATATATAGCCCCACATTGTCTAACAAAACCGTGGACACGGCAAGTCCTTTGCATTGCAAATAAAATTGCTTTGCTTCTTCAGGCACGATAAACAGTTTGAAAAGTGAATTATAGAATTTGTTTTTTTCTTCAAAATCCAAAAGGTCGGTGTGAAAGGTTGTTCCCTTTGCTTTGGCTTCACGAAAACTATTCCAGGTAGGCGTGTCAAAGTAGGGAAGTACTGCAAAAAATGGTTCAAGGTTCGGATCGGCAAGCCAGATGTGCATGTCATCCTGCGCTTTATAATCAATATAAAAGCCAGCATGTTGTGCATTTATTTTCAGGAGAACAAATTGCTCAAGTACTAATCTTATCACATCTTTCAATTCCTCACTTTTTTGCATAGCCATCGAACGGCTTCTGACTCTTTCCAAAGCGGTTTCTATTTGTGCCTCTCTTGCCTGCGCTTCTGCTTTTTGCAAATCGAGAAAGCGGGTATATGCCTGCTCAAAAACAGTTCCGAACCTTTTTAAAATAGCATTCTGTTCACCCGTATAAGGTACACCCGCATAATTGCCGATGACGAGAATAATCTGTTTCATTAAAACAGCAGACCTGGCAAAGTGGGATGTACTTAGTAAATACTTTTTATCATCTTTTGAGATACTATTAATTATAGAATGTTCAAGGAGGTGTTTTAACCATTCATGGTTTTCTTCGGGCGTTAATACATCTGCTATAAAATCCACTCCGTTTTTCATGGCTTCAAGAGGACGGTTGAATACGGGATTATCTAAATAAGGTACCTCTATTAAATATGGTTGTGGCTGACCAGGAGATGCCAGCCAAAAGTTCATGCCCAGTTGTTTATTGTAGCGTACGAAACTTGCATTATGAAACCTGAATTGCAGTTGCTGTAGTTGTTCTGATACTACCATGATTACTTCTTCCAGTTCATTACTTCCGTGCATAGCGAGAGAGCGGGAGCGAACTCTTTCCAATGCTGCTTCAATCTGCGCTTCTCTTGCCTGTGCTTCTGCTTTTTGCAAATCTAGAAAACGGGTGTAGGTAAGATTAAATACTTCCGCAAACCGTTCGAGAAGAGAAATCGTCTCTAAGGGCAATGGTTCAGGAGTGGTCATTAAAATAAAGCCTTCTTTGAAATAAGCCACACTTTGCACTCTACGATTCTGCAATATTTCTTCGTTTACTGGCATTTTCAATTCATCCTGCAAAAAATGAATCCATTGCTTTAATTCCTTTCCGGAAAGATCAATAACCATTGAAGTTTTTTTGGCTTTCCATCCTTTATACATTTTTGCAACAGTAGTAGGTTCATCCAACCTTGCATTAAAACTGTGGTTGATCTGATTGCCGCCTTGTTCTGTAGCCCATGTTTCTATAAATCCTTTTTCCTCATTTATAACACCAATGTTTAACCGCTCTGGCGTATTTCCCAATACATTCATTTGCTGAAAAAGCACTGAAGCAGTTTCTGCAAGTTCATCACTTTTCTGCATTGCCATGGTTCTTGCACGAACTCTTTCTAATGCTAATTGAATTTGCGATTCTCTCACTTGTGCCTCTGCTTTTTGCAAATCAAGGAAACGTGTATAGGCTTGTTCAAATACTCTGGCAAACCGCTTGACAATTTCATTTTCTTCTTTTGAAAGCACCTCTCTGGAATGGATCGCGATAAGCGTAGCGGAATTTTTTTCAATGGCGACAGATACATTGTAATGTTTACAATCAAGAATCCATTTAGTTTCCTCCTGAGGAATCGTATCAGTGTTTGCATCAAAAAAATATTTGAAAAAATGATTCTTTTCTTCAAATGAATAGGATTTTGTATAGAAACTTATGCCACGATCTTTTGCTTTCCAAAAATCTGATAATATAATATTATCAAAGTAAGGCGTTCTTAAACGTAATGAAGAAGATTGTCGCGGCGACGCCACCCATTGGATAAAGTCTTTTGAACCTTTTTCAATTTCAAGAATGATCGCCGATCGTTTAAGCATCGTAATACCAACTTCCTGTAATTTCTCAAGTACGACAGCAACTACATCTTTAAGTTCATCGCTTTTGTGCATGGCCAACGATCGTGAACGAACCTTTTCTAATGCCGCTTCCATCTGTGCTTCTCTTGCCTGCGCTTCGGCTTTTTGAAGATCGAGAAAACGCGTGTACGCTTGTCCAAACTCATTTGCTAATCTTTTTAAAATCCCAATTTGTTCAGCTGTCAACGGCGTCGCATCATATTTTCCAACCGAAAGCCAGGTGTCTTTTAATACAACATTGGATGTTTGATACACTTCACGGTTGTATTGACTTCTTTTTACTTCTTCGGGAAGATCTTTGTAAATGGTATTGGTAAAAAGATGATCGAGGAAAGTGTCTTTGTCTTTTTTGTCCAACAGCACCACAGTGAAACTGTTGCCCGATGTGTAATATTCCTTAACGCTTTCCTCAGCCTGTACAAAAACAGGGTGTTCAAAAAAAGGAATTATTAATCTTGTTGCTCCCTGGTATAAGCCGGGAACCACAACAAAATTCCAGATGTCAATAGCTTTCGAAACGTCAAGGCCGTTGGCACTGAAATTTACCCAATCAAAATCAAAACCCAGGTGCATAAATTGTTCGCCAATTATATTGATAACATCAACAAACTCGGAAGGCTTTTGCATTGCCATTGTGTTAGCACGAACTCTTTCTAATGCTAATTGAATTTGCGATTCTCTCACTTGTGCCTCTGCTTTTTGCAGATCAAGGAAACGTGTATAGGTTTGTTGGAATACTTTTCCAAAACGCATCAATGTGGCATTATCTTCATCCGAATATAGAACGCCCGAAAAATTCTCTATGTACAAACCAACATTGTCAAGCAACACAGTGGAGACGCCAAGTCCGGGGCAACTGAGATAATATTCTTTCGCTTCCTCCGGCACATCAAATAACTGAAAAAGATCCTTATAAAATTTATTCTTTTCTTCAAATGTCAATTGATTGGCAAAGAAATGGTAACCCTTTTCTTTTGCTTCAATAAAACTGTTCCAATGGGCAGAATCAAAATAAGGAATTGATACTTCTGAAGGCACTTCATGTTTATCAGCCAGCCAGATATGCATATCATCCCTTTCCTTATAGTCCATAATAAATCCGGCATGCTCAACAAGAATCTTTAAGTGGACCAATTGTTCATATACCGCCTGGATCACTTCCTTTAGTTCTTCACTTTTCTGCATTGTCATAGTTCTTGCCCGCACTCTTTCAAGAGATGTTTCGATTTCCAGTTCACGATTTTTTGCAATTAGTTCCTTTTCCAAAAAGGAATTTCTTTTTAACAGCAGTTGTTCTTCTTTACTCATATATTTAAAAAAAAGGTAATCAAAAATCTTTTGTGGATTAGAGTGGCAGTTTTCCCTGCAGGATATCAATCGGACGGAAAAGAAGTGATGACTTTCAAAAGTTCATTCAAATTGGCACACTTGGAAAACGTACAACTTTTGAAAAGCTTGATACAAAGATGTAATATCTTTTCAGAAGTTTGTTTAATTTTTTTCTTCTTAAAAAACTTACATTTTTAAGACATTTTAAACTGCATTATTTTTTTTATTAGTGCAAAGGTGAATGCGTTGTACATAGCCTATACCTGCTGTATACGATCCTGCTACCTCATTGTGTTCCTCTGCATTACCTGTGCGTTAATTAACCCACAGGTAACGCAGAGGAACAGGGAAAGTTATCAAGGAATCAGGCAGGAAATATATAGAGTAATCGAACAAGCAAAATAGATCAATCATTGGAAAAGACCAATAAATGCCGGGAATGGAAACCGTTTCAATTCAGAGACATTTTTAGATTTAATTTTCAGCGAACAAACAAAAAAGTTGATTTTCTCTTCACGATAGACTTGACTGGTGTTTTTGTTCCCGTTGCGTTTATTAATTTCCAAATATTTTTATCAGCCTTCATGTTTTTTTCATGAAGAAAGGTGTCAGAAAATTTAATAACGGAATGTGCGTTACAAAATCGTTTCTCTCTTTTTTTTCTGAGTAATATTTTCTTCCTTAGCCGGCGCTTCACAATAACGTTGTTTTATTCTCGGCAATTCCTACCTTTCCTAAAATTTATTTCATTTCATGAAAGAACTAACTATTCAAGACCTGAAAATTGTAAAAGAATTTCAGAATGTCCCCGATGAGCAACTACAATGGCTGATCAGCCAGGGCGAAACAGTAGAAATAGAAAAGGATGAATTACTTTTTAATGTGGGAGCACCAGTCGTTATTTCGTATATTGTTTTGAGTGGGAAGATGCGGATTTGTGCAGTTCAATCCGGAAAGCAAAAAGAACTGCGCATCCTGGATCCGGGTCAGCCAACCGGTTATCTTCCTTATTCCAGGGCTACGGTTACTCCTGCTTTTTGTGAAGCGATAAAAAAATCATGGGTATTCAAATGTTCAAAAGAAAAACTTATAGAAGGCTTTGGCACTCACTACGAATTGATTGAAGCGATGGTGCATATGATGCTGAGCCGCGTGCGCGAATTCACTTCCATTCAGCAGCAGAATGAGAAAATGTTTGCATTAGGAAAGCTATCCGCCGGGCTTGCACATGAACTTAATAATCCTGCTGCTGCTATATCGCGCGCTGCGGCATTGTTGCAAACACAGGTGAGCCGCTTGCCGAAATTATTTGAATCGATTGCTAATTTAGAAATAGAGCCGGAAAAAGTAGAGAAGATCAGTAAGTTGATCATTGATAAACTAAATACGAAGCCTCCTGCATTGACCATGATGCAAAAAGCAAATCTCGAAGATGAACTTACCGACTGGCTTGATGATAATGGTCTCAATGACACTGATCCCGAAGGATTGGTAGAACGTGGATTTACAACAGCTGAACTGAATGTATTTAAAGATTGCTCCACACCAGAACATCTTCCTGTGTTGCTCGAATGGGTTAGCAATTATTTGGTCACCAATAAAATGGCCGAGGATATACGCGCTTCTTCTGAACGAATTTCAACACTTGTGGGCGCCGTTAAGAATTTTACATTCATGGATAAAAATACGGATCGCCAGTTGACAGATATTCATGACGGAATCCGCAATACGCTCACCATGTTGAATTATAAACTCAGGAAAGGGAATATTAATGTGACCGAAAATTATGATGATTCTCTTCCGCCGATAAAAGTGTTTCCCGGCGAACTGAACCAGGTTTGGACAAACATCATTGACAACGCCATCGATGCCATGGAAGTGAACAACAAAGGGAATCTTACCATAACAACCTCTCACGATGACCGGTTTGTGAAAATACTTATTAAAGATGATGGGCCGGGCATTCCGGACGACATAAAACAAAATATCTTTGCCCCTTTCTTTACCACCAAAGAAATGGGGAAAGGTACAGGCCTCGGGCTTGATGTGGTAAGTCGCATCATGATACAACATAATGGTGAAGTAAAAGTAAACTCGGCTCCCGGAGCCACACAATTTGAAATTTGTCTTCCCATGTAATGAAAGTAAAATTCACCTCCAATGGATCAGTCAATCATATTTGTAATTGATGATGATGCGCAGGTGCTTCGCGCCATCACCAGGGATTTAAAGAATAAATTCAGGCAGGATTACCGCGTACTCAGTACTTCTTCTGCAAAAGAAGCATTGGACAGCTTGCTCGAACTAAAGAACAGGGGCGAATCTGTTGCGATGTTTATCTCCGACCAGCGCATGCCCGAAATGGAGGGGGTTGATTTTTTATCCCGCGCGATGGAATATTATGATGATGCCAAGAAAGTGTTGCTTACTGCCTATTCGGATACAGACGCCGCCATCAAAGCAATTAATAACGTAAAGCTTGATTATTATTTGACAAAGCCGTGGGATCCGCCGGAAGAAAGATTGTATCCTGTTATCAATGATCTTTTGGATGATTGGCAAAATGATTTTCATCCGGATTTTAAAGGTATCAAATTAGCAGGCTACCAGTTTTCACCGAAGAGCCACGAGATCAAGGAATTTTTATCAGGCAACTTAATACCTTATCAATGGCTTGATGCAACTGATGAAGAAGGCAAGCAATTATTGCAACTGAATCAATTTGAAGCAAAAGATTTGCCCGTCATATTTTTTGAAGATGGAACGATGATTTCAAACCCGGGCATCATCGATGTTGCGAAAAGAATTGGCTTAAATCCGGATGTAAAAAATGAGATTTTTGATGTGGTGGTAATCGGCGCGGGTCCTGCGGGATTAGCCGCTTCGGTGTATGGCTCGTCGGAAGGATTAAAAACATTATTGATTGAAAGAAGAGCGCCGGGAGGACAAGCGGGCACCAGTTCGCGCATTGAAAATTACCTCGGTTTTCCTTCAGGATTGAGTGGCGCTGATCTTACGCGCAGGGCTATTACACAATCAGTAAGATTTGGAACCGATTTTCTTTCACCTCAATCAGTAAAAGCCATACAGGTGCAGGATAATTACAAGAAAATCATTTTGGGCGACGATAAAGAAATAATGACCAAAGCGATAGTAATTACTACAGGCGTAGATTATCGCCAGTTAACCACCCCCGGAATTTCGCAGTTTAAAGGAGCCGGAATTTATTACGGGGCGGCAAATACAGAAGCTGCGGCGTGTAGAGACAAAGTTGTTTTTATTGTTGGAGGAGGAAATTCAGCAGGGCAGGCGGCGATGTATTTGTCAAAATTTGCTAAACAGGTAAATATTCTTATCAGGAGAGATGATCTGTCATATACCATGTCGTCTTATTTAATAGATCAGATAAAAGGTGTTGGCCACATTTCTGTTTGTACTTCCCGCGAAGTTATTGAAGCGAAAGGCAATGAAAGATTAGAGCAGTTAACCATTCGGAATATTAAGACAGGCGAGGTGTATACAGAAGATGCAGCCGCCTTATATATTTTTATCGGTGCAAAGCCTTTCACAGATTGGCTGGATCAGGAAATTATTACCAACGATAAAGGGTTTATTGAAACCGGCAGAGATTTGCAGCATTATGATAATTTTAAAAAGATATGGAAGCTTGATCGTGATCCTTATTTATTGGAAACAAGTTGTCCCGGAATTTTTGCAGCAGGAGATGTGCGCGCAGGCGCCATGAATCGTGTGGCGTCCGCCGTCGGTGAAGGTTCTATGGCGATAAGCTTTGTACATAAATATCTGGCAGAGATATAAAAGGGCGCAGAATGTAATCCGATGTATATGTTTTGCAAACAACATTAAAGGGTTGCCAGTATTTGGAAAGGTTGACAACCCTGAATAATGATAGTATTGTTTCCTACTCGGTTCCCAATTTTGAAAAATCTCCATAAATAAATTCTCTTGCAATTTTTCCATCTGCATTAAACTCATCAAACATTACCATAGGCACTTTGATCACTTGTCCGGTTTTTTTCGATTTTCCAGACCATGTCCACCAGGATTGTACCACCATCGCATTATCCTTTTTGTAACGAAGAAAATCAGGATAACCCATTGGAGTCTCGTTGATATTGTCAAACTTGTCAAAATCACCCTTCCACATTTTTACAGCATCAGCAATTGGGATAAAATCATTCATGCCGGATACCCACCATTTGGCAGTATCCGCATAATAATTTTGGGTTGTAGTAAAATTGTTGGCGACATAATCCTTGTTGGCATTGTTTACCACCTCAATGTACGGGTGTTTAATGTAGATGGTGCCATTTTCTTCATCCTGGCAAAAGGCGGTGATTGCCGATAGAAATAAGACCGCTGTGATTAGAACCTTTTTCATTTTTTTAAGTTTTAATTTTTCCTACTCGTTTGGCTTTTCGGAATCGCCCCCGCAAACTGCCTTGTGAGACGGCCGGTTTTTTAAGTGATGTGAACCTTAATTTTATTTTTCAGGATAAATATTTTTGATGATCATTAACAGGAAGAACTTTTCCTTTCCTAAAACCCGGTGAATTGACAATTGACAGTGAAAGCCGGAAATGCCAACGACGCGTTTTAACCATTCATCCGTTTTTGAACTGGTCATTTTGATTGTTTTATAAATAATCGAAAATATTTTGAGAATATTTTTATGATGAACAAAGGAAAGCGCCTGATGGTTTTAATCTAATTTCAAAACGATCATTTCGTTAAGGATAATGAATTACTCAAAAAGAAAGAGGTAATAGAAAGACGTTTAGCTGGGCGGATTACAAGGAAAAAATTCTGTTGATTTTTTTACTTTATAAAGATAACTAAATACTCTTGGTGATTTCAAAAATATTTTTTGACGGTTATTTTAATCTTTTCGGGATATAGAATATTGATGAAATCATATTGCTGATTTTACAGTAAACAAAGAAATAATCAACTATTTATTTTAGGTAGTCGTTTTCCTGTGTTTGCTTAAATAGTCAGCCGCAGCAGGTGCCGAACTTTTAATTGTGGTCAAATGTCAAAGGTATCTGAATGATAAATGTGGTGCCTTCACCTTCCTTACTTTCCACTTTTATTTCTCCTCCGTGCGCTTTGATAATATCATAACTGAGGCTCAAACCCAGGCCTGTTCCTTCTCCGGTTGGTTTTGTAGTAAAAAATGGCTGAAATATTTTATCTGCTATTTTTTGCGGAATACCATTGCCGTTATCGCTAACGGTGATGCTTACACGATTTTCAAGTTTCTTTGTAGTGAGCAAAACGGTTGGTTCATAAAGATGTGACACCTTTTCAAAAGGTGTCACATCTTTATGTTGACCTTGCTCTTTCTGTTTTTCGTTTACTGCATAAAAAGCATTATTGAACAGATTCAGTAAAACTCTTCCAATATCCTGAGATATGATATTTATTTTACCGATGCTTTCATCAAGATCTGTCTTCATTGTGGCATTGAAGGATTTGTCCTTGGCTCTCAAACCGTGATAACTTAAACGCAAATATTCATCTGCCAGTGCGTTAATATCGGTGGGTTCTTTTTGCCCGGAACTTTTCCGCGAGTGTTGCAACATTCCTTTTACAATGGCATCTGCACGTTTCCCATGATAGTTGATCTTTGCTGCATTTGCCTTAATATCATTCAATATCTCGTCTATGATTTGCACGTCTCTTTCTGCTTCTGGCTTTTGGCATTCAGTCCTCAGTTCTTCAATCAATTCGGCATTTACCTCTGCGAAATTATTAACGAAGTTTAAAGGATTTTGTATCTCATGAGCAATGCCGGCAGTAAGTTCGCCCAATGATGCTAATTTTTCTGATTGTATCAATTGCGCCTGCGCAGCCTTTAATTCGTTTAAAGTGGTATTCAAACTATTGTTTGCTTCAGACAGCGAAATATTTGATTCATCCAGTTCTTGTCTCGTCAGCAAAAGGTCATCGATCATTTTATTAAAGGCCCGGCCTAATTCTCCGATTTCATCATTGCCCGTTTTTTCAATGCGTTGGTTCAAGTCGCCTTTTCCTACTCTGTTTGCGGCATTGCGTAAAGCCCTTACCGGCACTGAAATAGTTCGCGAAAGCAAATAACCAATCAGAATGCCGATCAATAGAACGATGCCACTTACTACCAGTGAAGTGATGCGGATCTTCTTTTGGCTTTCAGCAATCTCCTTCGTTGTAAAAGCAAGCATGACCGAACCAGACATAACCGATGTAACAAACGGAGCTCGTTTCACGATCAGTGAATCTGAAGATTGAATGTTGGCTTTAGGATGTTGATTTTCAGGAAACGTTTTAAAGACAGTAGAGTTGACTTTATAATTTGTATGATCGTTATTCCAGGTAGTATCATTTTCAAGCATGCTCACAAACTTCAACCTCGGATCGTCTTTTACAAATTCCATCGCCGTTTGTACGCCCTGGAAGTTTTGCTCGGTTATCGCAA
>JAICYZ010000161.1 GCA_025933935.1 Chitinophagaceae bacterium | reverse complement strand
TCTGTTGCTTCAAAAGTAAAAGCCATATCGGTCGATACAACCGGCTCTACACCCGTAGCAGTAAACGAATCGGGAACGCCACTTGCATTACTGCCTGGTTTTGAAAGCAATCCAAACGCTATGTTTGTTCTGTGGAAAGATCACACGTCCATCAAAGAAGCGGCCGAGATCAATGCACATGCTCCGAAATTTCCAGTTAACTATTTACAATATGTCGGCGGAGTTTATTCATCAGAATGGTTTTGGGCAAAATTGCTGCACATCCTACGGGTAGATCCTGCGGTTAGAGAAGCTTGTTATTCGTGGGTGGAGCATTGCGACTGGATTCCTTTTTTATTAACGGGTGGAAATGATGTCAATAAAATGAAACGTGGAGTTTGTTCTGCAGGCCACAAAGCTTTGTGGTCAGCGGAATTTGGCGGATTGCCTCCAAATGATTTTTTTAGGTCATTAGATCCACTACTAAATGGTTTTACAACCCGGTTATTTGACGAAACATGTACAGCTGATAAGGCAGCAGGAACTCTTTCTGAAGAGTGGGCTGAACGGTTGGGACTTTCAAAAAATGTAGTTGTCGGTGTAGGCGCTTTTGATGCGCACATGGGAGCAATTGGCGGCCAGGTAGAACCTTATTATTTAAGTAAAGTAATGGGCACTTCAACCTGTGATATATTGATTGCTCCGGCCGGCGAAGTAAATGGAATTCTGGTAAATGGAATTTGCGGGCAGGTTGACGGTTCAGTAGTACCGGGAATGATTGGGCTTGAAGCCGGGCAATCAGCATTTGGCGACATTTATGCCTGGTTTAGAAACATTCTTTTATGGCCTTTGAATAATTTACGTAATTCTTCATTAATTGATGAAGCAACTGTAGAAAAATTAATTAAAGAGCAAAGTGATCAAATGATTGGTGAACTTTCTTCTGCTGCATCCAAATTGCCCATTAGTGAATCAGATGAATTATCAATTGATTGGTTAAATGGAAGAAGAACTCCTGATGCCAATCAGGCTGTGAAAGCCACTATTACCGGATTAAATTTAGGAACCGATGCTCCCCGTATTTTTAAATCGCTTGTGGAAGCAAGTTGTTTTGGCGCAAAAGCAATCGTAGAGCGGTTTATCCAGCAAGGAATTCCTGTCAGAGGTTTAATCGGTATGGGAGGAGTAGCAAAAAAATCGCCTTACATTATGCAAACAATGGCAGATGTCATGAACATGCCAATCAAAATACACAAGTCAGAACAAACGTGTGCGACAGGAGCAGCAATGTTTGCAGCAACTGCGGCGGGTATTTATAGCAATGTCCAGGATGCGATGAGCGCAATGGGACAAGGGTTTGAAAAGGAATATTATCCGCGTAAAGAGAATGTTTATATCTACGAAAAGAGATATTTGAAATATCAGAAACTCGGAGAATTTACAGAACAACTTTTAAAAATTTAATAATGCCTCACAGCAAATATGCACACATTCAACAGGAAGCATATCAAGCGAATATGCAATTACCAAAATTGGGTTTGGTCTTATTTACGTTTGGAAATGTAAGCGCTGTCGACAGGGAGTTGCAAGTCTTTGCAATTAAACCAAGCGGGGTTCCTTATGATGAACTTTCTCCTGAAAAAATGGTTGTTGTTGATTTTGATGCAAATGTGGTGGAAGGAAACTTGCGTCCTTCATCAGATACAAAAACACACGCTGTACTGTATAAGAACTGGGGAAATATTGGAGGAATTTCACACACGCATTCAATGTATGCGACTGCCTGGGCGCAGGGGCAAAGAGACATTCCAATTTATGGAACTACGCATGCAGATCACTGTACTTACGATATTCCGTGTGCGCCACCGATGAATGATGAAATGATACAAGGTGATTATGAATATCAGACCGGTTTTCAGATCATCAATGCGCTAAAAGAAAAAAATATCAGTTATGAAGAAATGGAAATGATTTTGGTTGGAAATCATGCGCCATTTACCTGGGGCAAAAATGCTGAGAAAGCAGTTTACAACAGTGCCGTTTTGGAAACCATTGCGAAAATGGCCTTCATAACCGAAAGTGTAAAAGCGGATGCATTGCGGCTGAAAGATTCTTTGATAAAAAAACATTACGAACGGAAGCACGGGAAAGATTCCTATTATGGACAATAGATTTTTATAAAAAATTTGACAAGCTTTTGTCAACAAAAAAAAATTTATGAAAAAGACATTTTTTTCATTTTTTCTTTTGTCAACCTCTTTTGTTTTTGCACAAAACAAAGATTATCTGATAAAACCATTGGCTTTCAACCAGGTTCATCTTACTGATAATTTCTGGCTTCCAAGATTGAAAATTAATGAGACGGTTACGATTCCGGCTTCGTTTGAAAGATGTGAAAAAACCGGGCGTGTAGAAAATTTCGTACTTGCATCAACGCACACCGGAAAGTTCTGCAGCATTTATCCGTTCGATGATACAGACATTTATAAAACCATTGAAGGCGCTTCTTATTCAGAGAGTTTATTTCCAGATCCAAAATTGATGAAATATGTTGATTCACTGATCACCATTATAGGTAAAGCGCAGGAACCTGATGGATATTTATATACCGCCCGTTCCATTGATCCATTGCATCCTCAGTCCTGGGCAGGCAGCGAAAGATGGGTTAATGAAAGAAAATTAAGCCATGAATTGTACAATGCGGGGCATTTATACGAAGCGGCTGTTGCACATTATCAGGCAACCGGAAAAAGAAGCTTATTGGATATTGCTTTAAAAAATGCTAATCTGGTTTGTTCTGTTTTTGGTCCCGCAACAAATCAAAGACATACTGCACCTGGCCATGAAATAGTAGAAATGGGTTTGGTAAAATTATACAGGGTAACAGGCCAAAAGAAATACCTGCAGACAGCGAAATATTTCATTGAAGAAAGAGGCCGCGATATCACCTACGATTCAACGAGCAAAGATGAATGGAAAAATGGTAAGTACTGGCAGGATAATATTCCTGTGATAGACCAAACTGAAGCGGAAGGACATGCAGTTCGCGCAGGTTATTTATATTCGGCAATGGCAGATGTAGCAGCGCTTACAGGCGATTCTCTTTTATTGAATGCAGTTGATAAAATATGGAATAACGTAGTCAGCAAAAAAATGTATGCTCAAGGAAGTGTTGGTGCAATAGGCGATGGAGAACGTTTTGGAGACAATTATGAATTGCCCAATTCAACGGCTTATAATGAAACATGCGCAGCAATTGCACAGGTATTTTGGAACGAAAGAATGTTCCTGCTTCATGGCGATTCAAAATACATCGATGTACTTGAAAAGATTTTATACAATGGATTAATTTCCGGGATCGGGCTTGATGGAAAATCTTTTTTCTATACCAATGCCATGCAAATAAAAAACAGTTTTTCCCATCCTGATATGGAAGCGACACGCTCTGGTTGGTTTCCATGTTCTTGTTGTCCAACGAATCTTGTAAGGTTGTTACCATCCGTGCCAGGCTACATGTATGCACAAAAAAATAAGGATATCTATGCGAATTTATTCATCAGCAGCAACGCTACTTTAGATGTTGAAGGAAAGCCCGTGCAAATCATCCAGCAAAACAATTATCCGTGGGATGGCGATTTGAAATTTACCATCAATCCAAAATCATCATTCAATTTTTCAATGTTGATACGCATTCCGGGATGGGCCAGGAACGAAGCAATGCCTTCTGATTTGTATTCATTCAACAGCCAATCAAACAAAAAAACAATCATTACAATTAACGGTAAAGAAGTAGATTATGAAATCAAAAATGGTTACGCAGTTTTAAACCGTAAGTGGAAAAAAAATGATCAGATAGAAGTGCAGCTTCCGATGGAAGTAAGGAAAGTAGTAGCGAATGACAAGGTAAAAAGCGATGTTGGAAAAGTGGCGTTGCAACGCGGTCCGATCATGTATTGTGCAGAATGGGTAGATAATAACGGAAAGGCGTCAAACCTTGTAATGCCCGTAAATACTAATTTTCAGGCAGCTTATAATCCTGGACTTTTAAATGGAATTGAAGTTTTAAAAGCAAAAGTTCCGGCCGTGTTGATTGAAAATAATGGTGAAACGATTCGAACACAGGAACAAAACTTTACTGCCATTCCTTATTATGCATGGGCAAACCGGGGCAAGGGAGAAATGATGTTATGGTTCCCGGAAAAGGTAAAGGATATTGACATTGTTGCAGCTGAATAAAGTTATAATTTATATGAAGCAGATAATCTTTAGGGCAATTTATTTACAGCAAAACAAGAAATAAGACGAATTTATAATCAGCTTTGCATCATCATCAACTCCCTGGAAGTGATCTTCTTTTGGTTTAGGAGTGAATTTTTTAAAAAAAAAACAAAAAATGAAAGATTTAAAAGAATTGGAAGTGTGGTTCATCACCGGAAGCCAGCATCTCTATGGAGAAGAAACTTTAAAACTAGTTGCTGACCATTCGATGGAGATTGCCCAATCACTGGACAAAGATGGAAAGATACCGGTGAAAGTTGTGTTCAAACCAACTGTTACTACGCCGGATAAAATTTATGAGCTAATACAGCAGGCGAATTCCGATTCCAATTGCGTCGGGATCATTGCATGGATGCATACCTTCTCTCCTGCCAAAATGTGGATTCGGGGACTGAACATTTTGAACAAACCTTTATTGCATTTGCATACACAATTTAACCGCGACATACCCTGGAGCGAGATAGATATGAACTTTATGAATTTGAACCAAAGTGCCCATGGAGACCGGGAATTTGGATTCATTGCATCGCGCATGAGATTGAAACGAAAAGTCGTTACCGGTTATTGGAAAGATGATTCCGTATTGGAACAAATCAATACCTGGAGCCGTGCTGCGGCTGCATGGAATGATTGGCAGGGAGCGAAGTTTGTCAGATTTGGCGATAACATGCGGCAGGTTGCTGTTACCGAAGGCGATAAGGTAGAAGCGGAAATGCAATTTGGATATTCCGTTAATACTCATGGTGTTGGTGATTTGGTTGAGACTATAAATAAAGTAAGCGAAGAAGATCTTGATGCGCTTTGTGAAGAATATGCAGCCAATTACGTTTTGGCTGATTCCTTAAAAAAAGGAAATGAACGGCATGCTTCTTTGAGAGACGCGGCAAAAATTGAAATTGGTTTACGAACTTTCCTCAAAGAAGGAAATTACAAAGGATTTACCGATACTTTCGAAGACCTGCACGGGCTGCAACAATTACCAGGAATTGCAGTTCAACGTTTGATGGCAGAGGGTTACGGCTTTGGTGCAGAAGGTGACTGGAAAACCGCAGCGCTTGTTCGTGCCATGAAAGTAATGGCGACCGGGCTGAAAGGCGGAAATTCTTTTATGGAAGATTATACTTACCATTTTGAACCCAATAATAAAATGGTATTAGGAGCGCATATGTTGGAAATTTGCGAATCAATTGCAGACGGCAAACCTTCATGTGAAATTCATCCACTTGGAATCGGAGGCAAAGAAGATCCGGTGCGCCTGGTATTTGATGTAGCTGCAGGCCCGGCATTAAATGCTTCTATCATTGATATGGGCAACCGTTTCAGGTTGCTGGTAAATGAAGTTGAGGCAATAAAACCACCGCATCCGCTTCCAAATTTGCCCGTGGCTCGTGTTTTGTGGAAACCGTATCCGGATATGCAATCCGGTTGCACAGCATGGATTCTTGCAGGCGGGGCGCATCATACCTGTTATAGTCAGAATCTGAACCGGGAATATTTAGAAGATTTCGCAACGATCGCTGGATTAGAATTCATACTGATCAGTAAACAAACAAATATGTATGATTTTAAAAATGAATTGAGGTGGAATGAGCTATCAACAAGATAAAATGAAGATGTAATACCAATTGTAATCAATAATTGCTATTCTCAAGCAGCAACAAAAAATAAAATAAATTACCATGCCATTTCACTTCAACAGATGCTTGCTTTCCCCGGGGTTAATTTCATTAAACTGGGCTGATTTGCTCATCATCATTATCTACTTCCTGATCGTATTGGGAATCGGCTATTACCTTGTGAGATACACCAAAACCGGTGATGATTTTTTCCTTGCCGGAAGAAAAATGACCATGTGGATTGCCGGACTGGCTTTTATTTCCGCCAATCTCGGTTCCCTCGAGCTGATGGGCTGGGCAGCATCCGCCTATCAATACGGTATTTTAGCTGCACATTGGTATTGGATCGGCGCTATACCGGCGATGCTTTTTTTAGGAATTATAATGATGCCGTTTTATTATATATCGAAAACGCATTCGGTACCCGGCTATTTAAAATTGCGTTTTGGTAACAGCACCAGCATGTTGTCAGCCATTTCTTTTGGTTTTATGACAGTGTTGATGAGTGGCGTAAATATGTTTGCGATGGCTTTGGTAATGAAAGTCATTCTTGGTTGGGATTTAAATTTCAGCATTTGGGTATCTTCCATTACCGTAATGGTCTATGTCATGTTAGGTGGTTTGCTTTCTGCGATATTTAATGAAGTGTTGCAGTTTGTGCTCATTTGGGCAGGAGCCCTACTGGTGCCCATTCTCGGGCTGGTAGAAGTTGGCGGCTGGAAGGGCATGGTTAGTCGCATTCAGCATAATCTTCCTCATGGAGATTATACGCATATGTGGAGCACACTAGGCCATTTCAATGATAATCCCATGGGTATTCAGTGGATTGGGATTGTGTTTGGTTTAGGGTTCGTCATTTCCTTTGGATACTGGACTACTGATTTTTTAGTAGTACAGAGAGTGCTGTCGGCCAAAGATTTGCGATCGGCAAAAATGGCTCCAATCATTGGTTCAGGATTTAAAATGCTGGTTCCTCTGATTGTGATATTACCGGGTTTAATTGGTTTGGCTGTCATGCCGGGTTTGGTAGGACAAGCGCAGGCAGCGGCAACAGGGGCGCAAAGCTATAATGAAATTCTTCCTTTAATGATGGCGCGTTATTTAGGTCCCGGATTATTAGGATTAGGAGTTACGGCGCTTATTGCAGGCTTCATGTCCGGAATGGCAGGTAATGTCACGGCCTTTTCGACTGTATGGACTTATGATATTTACAGACCCATTCATTTTGCAATTACGAAGAAAGAAGCTTCCGATAAACATTATGTAAAAATGGGCCGCTGGGCTACTTTTATTGGTGTACTTATCAGCATCGGTACGGCATATTTAGTGGAAAATGCGGCAAGTATCATGGATTATGTTCAAGCTTTATTTAGTTTTTTTATTGCTCCGCTCTTTGGTACGGTTATTCTTGGCATGTTGTGGAAAAGAACTACGGCAGCAGGAGGTTTTTGGGGATTGCTTGCGGGCACTTTAGCTTCTGTGGGTATGTGGGCATGGGTAAGATTAGATAGCCGGGCGCTCTCTATTATAACCGGTTCTGCAGATGCAAAAGCAATGGCAGAAGATATGTACCGCGCTCTTTGGTCATGGATCATATGTGTACTGGTAACCGTATTTGTTAGTTTAGCCACAAAACCAAAGCCTGTCGAACAGTTGGTAGGATTGGTAAGAGGTTGCACCGAACTGCCTTCAGACGCACATCTTCCTTTAACCAAGCGCCCGATTTTCTGGGCGGCGGTCGTACTGGTTGCTTTCATTATTTTACAAATTATTTTTTGGTAAAAATTATATTTTATGCACGAAGAAGAAGGTTTTTCAATCTGGTTTTTTGTGGGGATCATGTTAGCCATCTATGGCCCTATTGTTTTGATCGCCAATATCCCCGGCCTTTCTACAAGTCAAAACCCCCATGTTGTGTTGGAACAGTTACATGCAGGTATCTGGTGGGGTATTTTATTGACAATATTGGGAGCACTCTTCCTTTACCTTCATTGGCCGGGGAAGGAAACTTCAGTTCTTGACGAGAAAGACAATAACATTTTACCCGGTGAGACGGAAGAGGAAAATTAATGGTGAAAGTAATTCTGGTAGGGCACTTTCACTCTTTTTATTCTTTTTGTTTGTCTGGCAATGAGAGAACAGTAATCCCGTAATTGCTGTTCTATATTTTCTTGTCTTTTAAGAAAATGATCCAATTTCTTACATTTAATGGTAACTAAAACAAATTTAAAATACTGAAGAATCAATGACGATCATCAATGAATACAAAGACCATGACCGGATGCTGATTGCAGTAGATTGCATCATATTTGGCTTTGATGGAGAAAACTTAAAAGCCTTACTTATAAAAAGAGACTTTGAACCTGGTTTGGGAAGTTGGTCGCTTATGGGTGGCTTTATAAAAAATGAGGAAAGTGTGGATGCAGGTGCAGCCCGCGTGCTGCAGGAGCTTACCGGCCTTACAGATATTTATATGGAGCAGTTGTATTGTTTCGGGGAAGTGAACCGTGATCCCGGAGGCCGTGTAATTTCTATATCATACTTTGCTTTGATAAAAATAAATGGCTCTTTGCAATTGATGAAAGAGCATAATCCCAAATGGTTTAATATACAGCGGCTACCTGTGATGGTATTTGATCATAAAAAAATGATAGAACTGGCAAAAGAGCGGATTCGAATCAGGGCAGCGAGCCGACCGGTTGGTTTTGAATTATTGCCGGAAAAGTTTACGTTGCCTCAGTTACAAAAACTTTACGAAGCCATTTATGATACTACATTTGATAAAAGAAATTTTTCCAGAAAGATCTTGTCTCTCAATATTCTAAAAAAACTTGCTATCAAAGAAAAGACGAGCTCCAAAAAAGGAGCTTTTTATTATATGTTTGATCATAAAAAATATAAAAAGCTGGAACACCAGGGAGTGAAATTTATTTAGCGCAAAAAAAAACTTCCGCCAAAAGCGGAAGTTTAATTTTTTAAAGAGCTTTTCAGCTAATTCCTGGGGCTTAGTCCCGTTAATAATTTTTCGGTTTCGGCT
>JAICYZ010000167.1 GCA_025933935.1 Chitinophagaceae bacterium | reverse complement strand
CATTGGAATCAGGAACTGAATTTGCGGCAAATAAATATACTGTGCCACAGATAATAACACAAACACAAGTAGCACAATATAAGATAAAACATACGACCTTTTGCGGCCCAAAGCCACCGCAAGCGTCCTGATATTTTCTGACCGATCCACTTCTATATCACGCATATCAAACAGCAAACAAAGAATAAACATGAAAACCAGTCTTTTCAAGAATATAAAAACAAAAAGGCCTCCATCAAATGTGCGGCCACTAACGGGAAACCACACAGTTACCAGTGTCCACAAAGGCGACAGGGTAATTATTTTCAGAAAGCCATAATCTTTAATCCGCTTTTTTTGAGCAAAAGGAATAAAAGGAAATGAATATAAAAATGAAATGCAGCCGAGGATAAAAAGTATAATAAAATGTTCGAGGTGAAAACCAAACAAACTGTAGACGATCAATATACATCCCGCTATCAACAACACAAGATGGATATTTTTATTTCCTTGCGACCACGCAAGACGGGCGGAATCTTTAACCGCTACTTTTTTTACAATATAATGAAGATTGTATTGTACGATGGTAGCTCCAAAAACAAAAGCATAAAAACTAAAATTATTAAAAGGAACATTTAGCATAATGCTGGTTTCCAGGCAAAATGCAATCGCGCAACCGGCAACAAAAATGCTCGTGAATAAAAGAAAATCAACCAACTTTTTGATCCATCCGATCATTGAAAAATAATAATAATTGGCGGGGAAGATACGGTATCGCTGGTATGATTTTGTTTATTGCTGATGGCAAAACGAAAAACGGCAGTATCATTTTGCTGGCATTTGGGAGCAATATTTTCATAGGGATAAGTAATAACCAAATCTCCCTTCTGATTTTTTGATGTCGGAAATTTTGGTATCGAATCCATTTCTGAAAAACTACTAGTCGGGCAGGTAGGCACATTCTCTTCTACATACATCGAGCCTGCAAGGTTGCCGGTGCCATCGGTAAAAGATAAAGTAAATTCCAGTTGCTGACCATTTGTAAGAACCCGGGTATTAACAGATTTAAACTTAAGCGTTGGCGTTGAACCGAATTTATCTTTATTACAGCCCGTGAGTATCGCAAATAAGAATATTGAAAATAAGATTGTGTATCGCATCTTTGTCGTTTAATTTTTCAAATTTAATTATTAAAAGCTGAATAATAAGTTACAAATACAGGAATGGGAAAATAAAATATTTGATGCCTGCTATTATAATTTCAATGACATGGCATTAGAAATATTTTTTATTCAGTCTGCAAATAACGAAGTGTATAAAAAATATATTCAGGCGCTTGGTATTGATCCTCAAAGCGTTGATTCTATTGAAAAAATTCCTTTCATGCCCATTTCATTTTTCAAAACTCATGAAGTAATTACCGGTACTTTTCAACCGGAAATTATTTTTGAAAGCAGCGGCACTACCGGTGAAAATACCAGCAGGCATTTTGTAAAAAGTATTCAGCTTTATAAAAAAAGTTTTACCAAAGGTTTCAATTTATTTTATGGCGATATATCGAACTGGTGCATCCTTGGTTTATTGCCCGGTTATCTTGAAAGAGAAAATTCTTCGTTGATTGTAATGGTTGATGATCTGATCAAAAAAAGCAATCACCCAAACAGCGGATTTTATTTGCATGATCATGAAAAACTGTACCAGGCTTTGGTACATAATGAAATTACGGGCAAACCAACTTTATTGATCGGTGTCACTTATGCATTGCTTGATTTTGCAGAAAAATATTCGATGAAATTGCAAAATACGTTCATCATGGAAACCGGCGGGATGAAAGGAAAAAGAAAAGAAATGACGAGGGAAGAAGTGCATGAGATTTTAAGAAACAAATTCGGTTTAAGTAAAATCCATTCCGAATATGGCATGACCGAATTGCTTTCGCAGGCTTATTCAAAAGGAGATGGAATATTTGAAACACCGGCGTGGATGAAGGTTTTAACGAGAGAATACAACGATCCGTTTGCCATCAATTCATTTGCAGCAAATAAAAGATCTTCTAACGGACTGATCAACATCATTGACCTCGCCAATCTTTATTCCTGTTGTTTTATTGCCACTGATGATGTTGGCAGGGTCTATAAAAATAACCGCTTCGAAGTTTTGGGAAGAAGAGATGTGAGCGATTTGAGAGGCTGTAGTTTGTTGACAATTTAGACAACACTTTTACAATTCTTCCTGCCGTCAAAACAATAAATACCTCAGATTTTTGTTTGGCGATAAAAATAAGAACCGGTGTTATTTCTTTATTTGCTGCCGTAAATTGCACTACTTCCGGAGGAATAAATTTGAATGTTTATTTTTCCGGCAATTTCCTGCATCATTTCAATGATCTTTTTAAAAGAAAGCTTTCCTTCACAAAAAATAATTTCTTTAACCTGTCCCGGTTGGATATCGGTGGGTAAACCGGTTGTATTATTTTCCATACGGTAATACTTGATATTTTTTCTTCCCGATGCTTCTGCTATTTGTTTTGCATTTTCCAAATTCTCCTGGTTGCCGGCAATGACAACAGAACAAGCTGCATTGCCTTTTGTCATGTCCTTTGAAGTTTTCGGTTTAAATTTTAGCAAACGAGAAAATGCGGACATGGATGCTCTGATAACGATCGCGACATGAATAAAAAAACTAAATAATCCACCACGCTTTCCATAATGCTTTTTTACAAAAATGCTCATTGCCTTATAAAAGATAACCACATAATTCAGTGTTCCCTTTTTGGTGCTCTCGCCTTTGAAATGAATGATCGTGCTTTCAGCAAAATAATAATTTTTAAATCCTGCTTTTTGAATACGGTAACTCAGATCGATATCCTCACCATACATAAAAAAATCCTCATCAAAGCCGCCGGTGATATCCAGAATTTTTTTTGGGATCATCATAAAAGCCCCTGCAAGTACATCCACTTCATGATTCTTATTTTCATCTAAAGATCCCAAATTATACTTTGAAAAAATCTTTGAATGCGGAAACAATTTTGAAAATCCAAAAAGTTTATAAAGCGAGGGAAATGGCGAAGGAAAAGACCTTTTACTTTCTTTTAAAAATCGACCCTGTCCATCAATCATTTTTATTCCAACAGCACAATTATTATTTTTTGTTTTGATAAAAAAAATACATTTTTCAAAACAGTCTTCCGGAACAATCGTATCAGGATTTAGAAATAAAATGTACTGGCCTTTTGCCATTTTCAGGGCCTGGTTATTTGCTTTTGCAAAACCTGAATTATTGCTATTCCAAATAAAATTTACCTCCGAAAACCGGTTTTGAAAAAACTCAAAACTGCCATCTGTAGAGTTATTGTCTACCACGATTATTTCGCCTTCTATATTTTTCATCGCCTTTATTACAGCAAAAAGACATTGCTCCAAAAAATATTTTACGTTATAATTAACTATGATGACAGACAGGTGCAATGGCAGATTGAAGTTTGAAGGTGGAAATTTACATTATTTGTTTGTTTACTGTCCACCGCTAATGAGCTTGCGCTAGCAGAAGAAAGAGCATGAGCAAATTAGCAGATTGGCAAATTAGTACATTAGCAAAACATTGGAGAAAAAAATTAATCTTTGCAAAATGTACAAGCAAACATTAATAGACGCTACCAATGCCGGCGCAAATGAATTAAAGAAATATTTTAACGGCAAATTCTCGATAAGCCACAAAGAAGGTATTAATAATTTAGTAACAGAAGCAGATTTCGCATCCGATAAAGCAATCCGTTCCGTGATTAAATCTGCATTTCCCGATCACGGCATCGTAAGCGAAGAAGCGGATGCAAAGATCTCGGAAAGTGAATACAGGTGGATCATTGACCCGATCGACGGAACCGTAAATTTTGCAAACGGAATTCCGATTTGTTGTGTGAGTATCGGCCTTGAATTTAAACGCGAAATGTTTATGGGCGCTGTTTACAATCCGAATCTGAATGAATTTTTTTTCGCTGAAAAGGGGAAAGGGGCTTTTCTGAATGACGAAAGAATCTGGGTCGGAAATAAAACAGACGTATCTACAAGTTGCCTCGTTACAGGCTTTCCTTATAATTATTTAGACCAGCCAAATGGACCGCTTGAAGTATTTGCCAAATTAATAAAACGCGGAATCCCTGTAAGAAGACTCGGAAGCGCAGCCATTGATCTTTGCTGGGTGGCGGCCGGTCGTTTTGATGGTTTTTATGAGCATGAATTGCATGCGTGGGACAGCGCAGCCGGTTTTTTAATGGTAGAAGAAGCCGGTGGAAAAGTAACCAATTTAAAAGGAGAAAAATACAATCCTTTCGAGCCTGGAATTATTGCTACCAATGGAAAAATCCATTACGAGCTGCAGAAGATCATTGCGGGAGAAAAGTGGTAAAACATTTAAAGTTGAAGCGCATAGCTGCAGGCTTCAACATGGAAGGTGAATGTTGAAAACAGTTAATTCTTTTCTCCTAAATTTGCACACTTTTTAAATAATATATGAAAAATACTCCGTTCACCCGCAAACACATCGCACTTGGGGCAAAGATGGCTGAATACGCCGGTTTTAATATGCCCATCAGTTATTCAGGAATTAATGATGAACATGCCACAGTCAGAAAAAATGCCGGAGTTTTTGATGTGAGCCACATGGGCGAATTTATTTTGAAAGGCGATAAAGCGCTTGCTTTGATACAACGAATCACGAGCAATGACGCTTCAAAACTTACTGCCGGAAAAGCGCAATATAGTTGCCTTCCTAATGAAGCCGGAGGCATTATTGACGACCTGATTGTATATTGTATCGAAGAAAATAAAGTGTATATGCTGGTGGTAAATGCTGCTAATATAGAGAAAGACTGGGCCTGGATTTCTAAACACAATATAGAAAACGTTGAAATGCATAATATTTCTGAGAAGACATGCTTGCTGGCAATCCAGGGGCCAAACGCGACAAAAATACTGCAGCCGCTGACAGATGTGGACATTCTCAACATGAAATATTACACTTTTGTAAAGGGAAAATTTGCAGGAGTAGATAATGTTTTAATAAGTGCCACAGGATATACAGGCTCAGGAGGAATAGAAATTTATTTTGAAGATAAAGACGATAATGCGGGTATCATTTGGGATAAGATCTTTGAAGAAGGAACGCCAAAAGGATTAAAACCTATTGGACTGGCGGCCCGGGATACGCTACGTCTCGAAATGGGATATTGCCTTTATGGAAATGATATTGATGACACCACCACTCCACTGGAAGCGGGTTTGGGGTGGATTACAAAATTTACCAAAGATTTCGTGGCGAAAGAAATTCTTGCAAAAGAAAAGGCTGCTGGCATCAAACAAAAATTAGTGGGCCTCGAAATGCTGGAAAAAGGAATTCCGCGCCATGATTATGAGATCCAGAATGAAGAAGGTGAAACAATTGGACGGGTTACGAGCGGAACACAATCGCCATCTCTTCAAAAAGCCATAGCAATGGGATATGTGAATGTAAGCTATTCGAAAATTGACACGAAAATTTTTATTAAAATAAGAGAAAAGCTGGTTCCGGCAAAAGTGGTAAAAATGCCTTTTGAATAAATAAAAAGCAAGTAATTTTTTAATTAAATGACCTCAAAAAAAAGTAAAGTTCCTTCTCTGAATACGGTTTTATCACCGTCGCTTTTGAAGCTGTATGACATCAGCAACAGCACCGTGGTGATCATTGATATTCTGCGCGCCACTTCTACCATTGCCGCTGCTTTATATAACGGAGCCAAAGCTGTAATTCCTGTTGATAGCGTGGCCGATTGCATCAAGTTGGGAAAACAAATGGAAGTAATAACCGCCGGCGAAAGAGATGGAAAAATCGCTGAAGGATTGCAATATGGAAACACGCCATTACAATACACCGCATCTTTTATAAAAGGAAAAACGCTGGTGCTCACAACAACCAACGGCACCAAGCTTTTGCATGTAGCACTGGCAGCAAATGCCAAAGGAATTATCACCGGTTCGTTTTGTAACATTTCATCTGTTTGTGATTATCTGGTCAATCAAAAAACGAATGTTATTCTTGCCTGTGCAGCGTGGAAAAACCGGATAAATATAGAAGACACACTTTTTGCCGGGGCGGTAATGAACAGAATAAAAGAAAACTTTGACATTAACTGTGATGCTTCCCAAATCGCTGAAACGCTGTACCTGCAGGCCAAAGGGGATTTATTAGGATTTATGCAGGAAAAAAATGCCTCTCATTATCACCGTCTCATGAATTTTGGCCTCGAAAAAGATATTGAATTTTGCCTGACAGAAGATAATGCAAATATCCTGACTTTATATTCCGGCGGCAGGTTGATTGCTGGATAAGCCTGTAAATGCGCACAGTAAATTTAGATTTATAATTGCTAATATCTTTCCCACGATTTATATTGATTAAAAGTTGTAGCACGACCAGAGCCGTAGGCTGGGAGCATCTTATAAAAACGGATTTCAATCCGTTGCTAAGAGCAACTGTTACGGTATGAAATGGCAAAATTATATCGTATCAGATCACAATGTTCTTTTAGGAAAACCTTCATTCACAAAAACGGTATAATTACAATAAATTTTGTAAAGCAAATGCTGTTAGAAAGTTGAGCTTGCTTTATTGCCCTTAAAAATTAGCGAAATCCGCGTCATTTCTGTTCTACTAACGTTTATTGGCTTTTCATCATAAATATTAAATTCTTTTACAGCTAACAAAGAAATATTAATGGATCCATTTTGTATGACAACCTTTATTCTCATCAGCTGTTTTCAACCTTAGTAAAAAAAAATTACTTATTATACCCACCGTATTACCTTATTCTCATCATCCTTTTTTCATTTCATTAAATAAGGTAATAAAGTTGAACGATTAAGATGATTTCGGTTCTACTAAGGTTGAAAGCGGTGAAAGTGACGTTTTATGAATTCGAGAAGACAATCCAGGTATTAGCGATACAGCCATAATGGAAATTGCAGAAAAAGAACAACGGATTATTGTAACATTCACCAGAAGAGCCGGCAATACGTCTTCATTATTTAGTTAACATTATGAAGTAGAAACAGACAGGAGACTTACTGTTTTTAACGGAACTTCTGTTAGACAAAGAAAGTATAACCGCAATTCTTTTATCCTATAAAACTGGCTCGCAAACTTTTCTTACCAGTTTCAACGCAAAATCCAGTTGCTGTTTTTCAGTAAGGTGTGTATTATCCAGTTCTATTGCATCGTCTGCTTTGCGCAGCGGGCTTACTTTCCGGTTAGAATCTATATAATCGCGCATCGCGATATTCGTTTTTATTTCATCCAAAGAGATGTTTGGATTTTTATCAAACATTTCTGCAAATCTTCTTTCTACCCTCACCGCTTCATCCGCAACCATAAATATTTTTACCTCTGCATCCGGGAAGACGACTGTTCCGATATCGCGGCCATCCATCACGATACCTTTATCAATACCCATTTTTTGCTGGGCAGCAACTGCAAATGCGCGTACATCTTTCAATGCAGCCACTTCACTTACTTTTTCTGCCACTACCAAATCGCGGATGATGTATTCCACATTCTCTCCGTTCAAATAAATTTCAGAATTTCCGGAATGTTTATTCAGAATAAATTCAAGTGAAATATCTTGCAGCGCATGCCGTATTTCTTTTTCATTCGAACGATCAATATTATTTCTCAGAAAATATAAGGTGATCGCCCGGTACATGGCGCCACTGTCAATATAAGTATAATGTAACTTTTGCGCCAGCTGCTTTGCCAGTGTACTTTTGCCGCAGGAAGAAAAGCCATCAATCGTTATAATTATTTTTGGAAACATGAATACAAAAATGGCAAAAAAAAAAGAAAGGACAAAAATTAAAAAAACAGCACAGACATTCTATTTCAAATAAATGAATCCCGATATTCCTTTGTTTACTGAATTCGTTATTAAAAGTTTATTAGACCTATTTTTTTTATTCTTATACTGAAATACCGGAAGATTTATGTCAAAAAAAAATGCCACCGTTTCCGGTGGCATTTTAAAATTTATCAAAATGAAAAATTACACTTCAGATTTCTTTTTTTGAACAGGGCTTTCCTTTACCTGGAAAGTGATTTTTGAATTTTCCTGGTCAAGCGAAGCAACCAGCACATCGCCGCTTTTCACATGCATATTCAATATTTCTTCTGCCAAAGGATCTTCCAGGTATTTCTGAATCGCCCTGTGCAAAGGCCTTGCACCAAATTGCGAATCATAACCTTTCTCTGAAATAAACTTCTTCGCTTCTTCTGTCAGCTCTAATTTTAATCCAAGATTGTCCAGTCTTTTTGTAACTCCTTTCATCAGGATATCTATGATAGAGAAAATGTTTTCTTCTGAGAGCGAATTAAAGATAACCACATCATCGATCCTGTTCAAGAACTCAGGGCTGAAAGTACGTTTCAATGCTTTTTCAATGACCGCTTTGTTGTTTTCCTCTGCATTTTGAATCCTGGATGCAGTAGTAAAACCGACACCTGCACCAAAATCTTTCAATTGTCTTGCACCAATGTTGGAAGTCATGATGATCATGGTGTTTTTAAAATCGATCTTTCTTCCCAATCCATCAGTAAGGACCCCATCATCCAAAACCTGCAACAAAATATTGTAAATATCAGGGTGCGCTTT
>JAICYZ010000089.1 GCA_025933935.1 Chitinophagaceae bacterium | reverse complement strand
GCCAAACAACTTTTAAGTTGGGAGCCAAAAGTGCAGCGCGCAGAAGGATTAAAGATTACTTATGATTATTTTAAATCTTTGCCGGAAGAGGATTGGTATAAATTACCGAAGGAATTTGAGAGTAAAAGATAGACGGTTGAAGGTTGAAAGTTGAAAGTTGAAGGTTTAAGGTTTAAGGTTTAAGGTTGAAAAAAATAATAAAAAATAAATGTACCAGCAATTAATTAATAAAGAAAAAAAGCTTGCGGTAATTGGTTTGGGCTATGTAGGTTTGCCAATTGCGTTGGAATTTGCAAAAAAAATTTCTGTAATTGGTTTTGATATCAATGCGGATCGGATCAAATTAATGGAGAATGCGATCGACCCGAGCAATGAATTGGAGTCATCTGCTTTTGCAAATTGCGATATTGAATTTACCAATAGTTTGGACAAACTTGGCGAAGCAAATTTCTATATTGTTGCCGTCCCCACACCTGTTGATGAATATAATGTCCCGAATTTAATCCCTGTTATTAAAGCAAGTGAAACCATTGGAAAAGTGTTGAAAAAAGGAGATTATGTTGTCTTTGAAAGCACCGTTTATCCTGGTTGTACCGAAGAAGATTGTCTTCCGGTGATTGAAAAATTATCAGGTTTAAAAGTGTGTGATGATTTTAAATTGGGTTATTCGCCGGAAAGAATTAATCCGGGAGATAAAGAACATACATTATCAAGTATTGTAAAAGTGGTGAGCGGATGTGATAAAGAAAGCTTGGAAACAATTGCTAAAGTTTATGAGTTGGTTGTTAAAGCCGGGGTGCATCAGGCGTCATCGATAAAAGTTGCAGAAGCAGCAAAAATTATTGAGAACACGCAAAGAGATTTGAACATCGCTTTGATGAATGAACTCTCAATCATCTTTGATAAAATGGGCATCAATACCTTTGAAGTCTTGGCAGCTGCCGGCACCAAATGGAATTTTTTGAAATTCCAGCCAGGCCTCGTAGGCGGCCATTGTATTGGTGTTGATCCTTATTATCTTACTTACAAATCACAAAAGCTCGGTTATGATTCACAAGTAATTCTTGCCGGTCGATCTATTAACGACGGTATGGCAGGTTACGTTGCAAAAAAAGTTTTGATGCACATTATTAAATCAAATGGAAACGTAAAAGAAGCGAAGGTTTTGGTAATGGGCGCTACATTCAAAGAAAATGTAAGCGACATCCGGAACTCCAAAGTTGCCGATATTATCAATGAATTAAAATCTTATTCTTTGAATGTTCATGTTACCGATCCGTATGCGGACAGTAAAGAATTGAAACATGAATATGACTTTGAATTAACACCTGACCTTGCTAATGATTATGATGCGGTGATCGTTACAGTTCCTCATACTGCCTATTTAAGTATGGATGATAATTCATTTGCCGGCATTACAAAATCGCACGCTATGGTGGCAGATTTGAAAGGAATTTATCGTGGAAAAATATCAAGCCGCAATTACTGGAGCCTTTAAAAATAAAATAAATTGGATAGTAAATTTCATGATCAGGATTTAAGTAAATTTTCATTTTTAGTCACTGGTGGCGCGGGTTTCATAGGAAGTCATATCGCTGAATATTTATTGAAAAATGGAGCAGGAAAAGTTAAGGTCATCGATAATTTTGCAAACGGTTTTCAATCCAACCTCGATGTCTTACGCGCTTATGAAAATTTTGAATTTATAGAAGGTGATATCAGGAACTTGGATTTTTGCAAAAAATCGTGTGAAGGAATAGATTATGTAAGCCACCAGGCAGCACTTGGGTCTGTACCGCGTTCTATCAAAGATCCATCAAATTCCAATGATGTCAATGTCGGTGGGTTTGTAAATATTGTCAAAGCGGCTGTTGATCATAAAGTGAAACAATTCGTTTATGCATCTTCTTCTTCTGTCTATGGTGACGAACCAACGTTGCCAAAAATAGAAGACAGAATTGGAAATTGTTTGTCTCCATATGCAGTAAGCAAAAGAGCGGATGAATTGTATGCCGATGTTTTTTCAAAAACTTACAACATTCCTGTTTTAGGATTTCGTTATTTCAATATTTTCGGGCCAAGGCAAGATCCTGATGGGCCTTATGCTGCTGTCATTCCGCTCTTTGTTAAAGCCATAATGAACAATACTTCCGCTTTTATCAATGGCGATGGCGAACAAACGCGCGATTTTACTTTTGTGGAGAATGCAGTGCAAATCAATGTCAAAGGAATGCTTTCAACAAATGATGAAGCGAAAAATAAAGTTTATAATGTAGCGGTTGGTGAAAATTACTCCGTCAATTTTTTATACAATTACATCAAAAATTATTTGAAAAGCAATATTGAACCCATTCATCGTGAACCACGTGAAGGGGATATCAGAAATTCACTTGCGGACATTTCACGCGCTAAAAATCTACTGGGATATGAGCCGACCACAAAGTTCGAAACCGGATTAGTAAAAACCATTGAATACTTTAAACATTTATATTCGCAAAAAGAATCAGTGTAATTGCAATTTCTGACATCATACATCGTACATTTAAATTATGCCATTTATTCAAACCGGATTTGAAGGATTATTAGTTTTTGAACCAAAAGTTTTCGAAGACAATCGTGGTTATTTTTTTGAAAGCTATAATCAAAAAGTATTTTCAGAAGAAGGAGTGCAAATCAATTTTGTTCAGGATAACCAGGCCAGGTCTTCATTTGGGGTTGTGCGTGGGTTGCATTTTCAAAAAGATCCTCATGCACAAACAAAATTGATCAGGGTGTTGAGCGGTCAAATAATTGATGTGGCTGTGGATATTCGTTTTGGTTCTCCTACTTATGGCAAGGCATATTCCATTTTACTTTCAGCAGAAAATAAAAAACAACTTCTGGTTCCAAAAGGCTTTGCTCACGGCTATTCCGTAATTAGTGAGACTGCAGAAGTGTTTTATAAATGCGATGAATTTTATCATAAAGAAACTGAAGGCGGTATTTCATGGAATGATCCTGCTTTAAAAATTGACTGGCAAATTCCTGTTGATAAAATCACTGTTTCAGAAAAAGATCAGCATTACGAATGGTTGGCGAATTCTGATTACGCCTTTGTTTTTCACTAAAAAGGAAAAACTTCTTATTTGTTTGTTTATTGACTTTTTTAAATTGAAACAACATTAAAATGCCGAAAATATTGGTAACCGGAGCGAATGGCCAATTGGCCAATGAAATAAAAGTGATTGCTCCTGACTATTCTGAATACCAATTTTTTTTTACAACTAAGGAAGAACTTCCGATTGAAAATACAGAAGTTGTAAGATCATTTTTTCACAAAAATAAAATTGATTATTGTATCAATTGTGCCGCATACACAGCGGTTGATAAAGCTGAATCAGAAAAAGAAAAAGCGTTTTCGATCAATGCAGATGCTGCAGGAAACCTTGCAGATATTTGTAACGCTTATCAAACAAAATTGATTCATATTTCTACAGATTATGTGTACGATGGCAGTTTAAAAATGCCTTTAAAAGAAGAAAACAACACACAGCCGTTAAATGTTTATGGCGAATCTAAATTGAAAGGGGAGGAGTTGGCGCTTGCAAATAATCCTTCAACATTAATTATTCGAACATCGTGGGTTTATTCGTCTTTCGGAAATAATTTTGTGAAAACGATGATGCGTTTATTCAAAGAGAAAAGTGAAATAAATGTAATTAACGATCAAATCGGTTCACCAACTTATGCAGCCGATCTTGCAGAGGTGATTATGAAGTTTGTGGACGAAATGTGCCAGGGAAAGGCTTTTACTGGTATTTTTAATTATTGCAATGATGGAATCACTAACTGGTTTGAATTTGCCAATGCCATAAGATCTTTTACCGATAGTAGTTGTGTCATAAACCCAATTGAAACGTCACAATATAAAACTGCTGCAAAGCGGCCACTGTACTCTGTTTTAGATACATCGAAAGTTAGAAATGAACTTCAAATCTCTATTCCGCTTTGGAAAGTAAGTTTGAAAAAATGCATCAACATTTTAAATGCAGCTCGAATTAATTTTGACTCCACTTCTCCCGGTAATGAAAGAAATATGCACAATTTATAGTCTTGTTCACTTTTCCTTAATGGATTTTAAGCAGAATAAATCTTTGCTTTTACCTCTATCTTTGCAGCTAAAATTCAGCCGCTTTGGATACAAAATTTCAATCAGAATATTTGCCCTATTCGCAGACAGGAAAGTTTACCAAAATTGTTTTGGATTATGTTAATGATGCTCCGCAATTAAAAGATTTTTATGAACATCCGGTAAACCTGGAAGGAATCAAATCAGCGATTGCTGAAAGAAAAAAATATAAAACAAACCGGCAGGTATTAGCAGGTCAGCTCACGGCTCAATATAAAGAATTAGAATGTTGCAATCTGGTAAGATCCAATGTTGACGCGCTTTTACATGAAAACACTTTTACCGTATGTACTGCCCATCAGCCAAATATTTTTACCGGGCATCTTTATTTTGTTTATAAGATTTTACATACAATAAAACTGGCCGCTTCTTTAAAAAAAGAACTGCCGGAATATAATTTTGTTCCGGTTTTTTTTATGGGAAGCGAGGATGCTGATTTGGATGAACTAAACCATGTGGTGATAGATGGGATAAAATATAAATGGGAAACCAAGCAAACCGGCGCCGTTGGGCGAATGAAAGTAGATGATAATCTGATCACATTAATTGAAAAAATTGCGGGAAGATTATCGGTTGAAAAATTTGGAAAGCCGTTGGTCGAACTATTAAAAAAATGTTTTGTAAAAAATTCAACAATTGAAGAAGCGACTTTTTTATTTGTTCATTACCTGTTCCAGGAATACGGGTTATTAGTTCTTTTACCGGACAACGCTGCTTTTAAAAAAGAAATGATTTCCATTTTTGAAGATGATATTTTTAATCATACTTCTTCGAAAATTGTAGAACAAACTTCTGAAAAATTATCACAGTATTACAAGGCGCAAGCATATCCGCGTGAGATCAACTTGTTTTATTTAAAGGATAATTTACGCAACAGAATCATTCCTGTTAACGATCACTTTGTAGTTCATGATACTGACATTGTTTTTACAAAAGAAGAAATTAAAAATGAACTTCAACAATATCCTGAGCGCTTCAGTCCCAATGTAATTTTACGCGGTTTATTCCAGGAAATTATTTTACCGGATGTTGCATGGATTGGCGGAGGCGGTGAACTTGCTTATTGGCTGCAGTTAAAAGATTTATTTACAAATTATGCTGTTCCGTATCCTGTATTGGTTTTAAGAAATTCTTTTTTAATTATTGATGAAAAGTATCAGAAAATATTGCACAAATTGAATCTGAATGCTGTCGCTCTTTTTAAAGGAAAAGAAGTATTGCTGGATGAAATTGTAAACAGGGAAAGCAAATCTGTTTTAAATTTAATCAAAGAAAAAAAGGAATTTGAAAATATTTATGATCAGATTGAACAGCTTGTAAAGTCGATTGACTCTACACTCAGCAGGCATGTAGAAGCTTTGGAAACAAGACACGTAAAAGCTTTATCTGCTTTGGAAAAGAAAATGTTCCGTGCGGAAAAAAGAAAATTTACCGATCAGAAAAATCAATTAAACAAAATATTCTCATCATTATTTCCATATGATGGTTTGCAGGAACGAACTGAAAACTTTATGCTTTTTTATTGCAAATGGGGAAATACTTTTTTTAAAAAGTTATATGATGTTTCGCTTGCTTTGGAAGAGGAATTCTGTATAATTGAGATTTAATTTCATTATAGAAAATGCGAATCTTGATTATTTATTTGTTTACTAATGTCAGAGCTAATGTAGTTGCGTAGGAACGGACGATATTGTAACAATGGATTTTAATCCGTTGCTAAAAACTGCTGCCTTTATCACTCACTTCAATGTCTGCTTTATCAGTTACTTTTACACACTTTTTAAAGAAAAAATTTAATGGATCGAAAAAAGTTTTATCAAAATAGGTTAGAAGAATTACGCGCTCATTTAAAACAACTGCAACAGAGAAAATCTTCTTTCGCATGGCTTAGGCTGGGCGCCATTATCGCTATCATTGCCGGCTTTTATGTTTTATGGTCTCTGGGAATTATATATGTAATTGTGGCTTCTGTTTTATTGCTTTTTATTTTTGTAAGGCTTGTTTCTGCCGATTTAAAAAATCAATCCAAAATTGAACATACCAACCAGCTTATCCGGATCAATGAAAATGAATTGAAATTTTTGGATGGAAATTATTATGATTTCCCATCTGGTTCTGAACATATTCCAAAAGAACATCCTTATGCAAATGATTTGGATATTTTCGGACGAGCTTCTTTATTTCAATATCTGAACCGTACTACTTCAGAGCCGGGAAGCACTAAACTTGCTGAATATTTAAAATCTCCTGCTTCAAAAGAAGACATCGCAGAAAGGCAAAGCTCTGTAAAGGAATTATCCGGCAAAGTATCATCGATACAGGATTTGCAATCTTTAGGAGCAAAAAATAAAATAACCTTTTCTACCAAAAGCCGACTGGAACGGTGGATCAAAGAACCCAATGTATTCTCAGGATTTAAACCATGGAAATGGTTGCGCTACCTGCTTCCGGCAATTATTTTAACCGTCGTTATTTTATATATTTTTAATGAAGCAAGCGATACTATTTTTTATTTATCTCTCTTGGTTTTTGCAGTGATTGCTTATCAGATCAATAAAGTAGTTGCACCGGTTCATGAGCAATTATCAAAAGTTGCTGATGAATTAACTACATTATCATCAAGTATTTTATTGATCGAAAAAGAAAAATTTGAAAGCCCATTATTGAAAAGATGGCAATCAGTTTTTCTTGAAAAACATAAACGAGCTTCTGATGATATTTTAAAAATAAAAAAGATTTTAGATAGGCTGGATCTTCGTTACAACCTTGTTTTATCCTTGCCTTTGAATTGGTTGTTGTTGTGGAATTTGCAACAGGTTCTTGATTTGGAAAAATGGAAAGAAAGTGAACAAAATAATATCGATGAATGGTTTGATACTTTAGCAAATTTTGAAGCGTTGAACAGTTTTGGTATTTTATTTTTTAATCAACCTGCCTGGGTATTTCCAACAATTCATTCTGAATATTTTTCAATTGAAGGAACTGAAATCGGCCATCCCTTGATACCAAAAGAAAAAAGAGTTGATAATTTTATTAATATTCCTTCAAACTCAGAACTCATGCTGGTGACTGGCTCTAACATGGCGGGTAAAAGTACTTACCTGAGAAGTATTGGTGTAAATGTGGTTCTTGCTATGTCTGGTGCACCTGTTTGTGCCGCTGCTTTTTCTGTCTCTCTTGTACAGCTTATGAGTAGTATGCGCATAACAGATAACCTTGAAGAAAGCACTTCTACTTTCTATGCAGAATTAAAAAAATTAAAAACGATTATTGAAAAAGTAAATGCCGGAGAAAAAGTTTTTATCCTGCTTGATGAAATTTTAAGAGGAACCAATTCACTCGACAGGCATACCGGATCGAAGGCTTTAATCAAACAATTGATAAAGAAAAAAGCTGCTGCAATTATCGCAACTCATGATCTTGAACTTGCAAATTTAAAAGAAGAGTTTTCTCATAATATTTTAAATTATCATTTTGATGTAGAGGTAAGCAATGATGAATTATATTTTGATTATCGTTTGAAACCCGGCGTATGCAATAGTTTGAACGCATCAATCTTAATGAAGAAAATCGGTATTGAGATTTAAAATCGTTTGATCATAAAAATACTTTTGGCATTGAACTTGACTATTATAGAAAAAACCTTTTATGAAAAAATACCTTCTTGCTTTTGTTATGTTATTTTCTTTTACTGGTTGCGAAACCGCTAAAAGTATTATGGATTCTGTTGGTAATGGAAACCTTACCAATGCAGAAGTTGTTCAGGGTTTGAAAGAAGCATTGCAGGTAGGAACAGATACTGCAACCTTTCATTTAGCCTTGCTCAATGGATTTTATAAAGATGATATGATTAAGATACTGATGCCACCGGAAGCGCAAAGTGTTGAAAAATCATTAAGAAATGTTGGCCTTGGAAGCCTTGTTGACAAGGCGGTTTTATCTATGAACCGGGCAGCAGAGGATGCAACAAAATATGTTGGAAATATTTTTTTAAATGCGATTAAACAAATGACCATCCAGGATGCCTTTGGAATTTTAAGAGGTGGAGACAGAGCCGCAACAGATTATTTAAAACAAAAAACTACAGCACAACTTACCGCGGCTTTTACGCCTATTGTTTCAAAATCGCTCGATTATACCGATGCAACAAAATACTGGAAAGATATTTTTAGTGCCTATAACAAGTTTAGTAATAAGCCTGTAAATACTGACCTTACAGCATACGTAACCGAAAAGACTTTGGATGGATTATTCTATCATATTGGTCTCGAAGAACAGGCAATCCGTAAAGATCCTGCTGCACGAATCACGGATATTTTGAAAAAAGTATTTGCAAATCAAAATACAAAAACAGGATTTTAAAATCGGGAATTGCTAATTCAGAATTCTTATTATTTATTGTTTTACTGCAAAAAGTTTATTACGATCTTATTTTCTTATAACTAACGGTCATGTAGAGACGAAATATTTTTTATTGTCAAAAGAATATTTGCAAATGAAAATTGGCAATCAGGATTTTTTATTTGTTTACTGATTTACTAAATTGAAACTTTAAAAACGTCAGTATCAAATTGAAATAGTCCATTCACCAGCAAATGTAATATTCTATAAAACTTTCATAACTATACTTTTACTTCTTAGCATAAAAATTGAAGTTTAACCCTATCGAAAGCCAGCTATTTACAGTGGGGAAATCTCTACTGGTTTCATCAGTACTACTGCCAATTTGTAACTGGCCTTTTATAGAAGGTCCACCCACCTTCAGTGTGAGCGCTGGTTCTACAAAAAATTGATTCTTATTTTGCTTAAGATAATCCAGTTGATTTTTTTGATCCAGAACAAGATCACCGCTTTCATTCGAATAACTGACATCTCCGGCTCTCAAAGAAAGGGCAATCTCAAAATGTTTCGCTTTATAACCAATAGAAGGTTGAATGGCTAGACGTGTCATTCCGGCTTTTATAGAACCATTACCGTCAGACTGACTTGTACTTGTATAAGTAGTATTCATCCAACCTAAAGAGAATATACCATAGCTTTCAAACACAAATCTTTTCCGTGGCCCGAATGGCAAAAAATAACCAACTCCCCCTTCGAAATATCCCCCTCCGCCAGAAGCGTCTGTAGTTGACCCATTACCACCCCCGATAATATCCGGAACAGTAGAATTATCACTCCCCGAACCACCACCACCATTTATTTGAATGGCCACATGATTGCCCGCTGCGTAAGCCGTTTGAAACTCAATTCCGACACCACCATCAGAAGGAGGATAAAAATTAATTGCCGCCGCCACCTCATTCTTTTTGGTTAACAAGGGAACATTTTCGCTGTTAGGCGTATAATAATACTGAGAGCAGCTACTCAAAATAATTGCTGCAAAAAATATGGGAAGAAGGATATTTTTTTTCATAAAAAAGTTTCTTATTAAATGAAATCACACACTGATTAAATTATTTATTGTACCTCTCTTGCCGGCACAATAAAACTTATTCATAATTGTATATTTTGAATTGATAAAATTTTTTGATCTTTTTTCATGATATATTTTTAATTTAAGAATACTTTATTTCAATCTTTAGCCATTTTATAGTTGTACCTTTTTATTAATCGACAAAATGAATTAGTGTATAAATCATCGATCGATATGACCTTGAGCCTGCGAGCATAAGAAAAAGGAAGATGTGTATAGGCTGAAAAAGTCAGTGCTTCGGTAATAGTCAACCCTGTTGTTTTAATCCTTATCCTATTATTTGTAGCTGATGACAACGCTTTACTTACCATTTCAGAACAATACATCCGGCTATCTGTATTAAGATTGAAGAGAGAATCAAATTCAATTCCCTCGGCATACCATTTATAAATAATATCCTTTAATTTTTTTATCTCATCCGGTGTCATTGCGTAACGAAAAATACCATAGGCCATATTTTTTCTTGGGCTGCAAAACTGCTTCAGCGAATCTTTTCTTATTCGTTCATCCGGATTCTCTTCTCCATTTATAATATGAAATACATAAGGATATCCATTTTCAAATAATACAATTCCCGAATGAGAGTAACTTTTATCATGACGATTAAAATTTTTGATAAACTGGCTTGCCGGATCCTGGTTGAGACGTACTACCAAATCACCTTCTTTTAATAATGTTTGACCTTCCGAAATCATTTTGTAAGGACCAGTGGAACTAGTTAGCGCAGTAGGAAACTTTTTTGGCTTTGTAATATTTCTTGTAACTGAATAGATGGTAAAGTATGAGAATAATAGTGCTATTAAGTATTTCATTTTATATATAATTTGAAATTATTTTAATTGACCTGGAACTTAAATTGATCAATAGCAACTCCTTCATGGTTTGGAAAGATTATAGGATGGATATAATAATGCCTGAATGCAATTCTTGTATCCATTTTTCCGGATATTCCCGAAAAAGTATATTCATACTTTGTCCAGGTTGTCGGGTAACCATTAGATGACTGCGAAGAATTAATATCAAACAAAACGGTATTGAAATCGCCGGTAGAACTGGATGATGAACCAACATCTAAAGATGCAGTTTTATTCATTAGCACCTGCAAGCGACCCGCAATACTATTAGTTGCATCTCCTCTGGTATAAAATGATATATTATCTCCATTTTTTACAGATAATACCGGCGTGATCAGCCAACTACTAACCACTTGATTAGTGTCACTGTAAAATGCGTCAGAATAAGCATATTCGTCTGGTGAAGACTTGTAAGAATACGCAGGAAATCCAAACGCATTCCCTGATTTGTCAGTTCCTGCGACTCCCTGCTTCCATTGATCAGAAGCATAAACTGAATCAGGCAAAGAATTATCTTTAAAGACCCACCCTTTTGCTGTCAACCCAACAACATCAGCAAATTCCTCCGTGAATGATTTTGCAATAGGGCCATTGTTGTATATAGATACGGCATCTTTTTTACACCCGTTAATTGCACCGGCGATCGCACCGGCGAAGCAAAAAGCAATTAAAAACAAATTCTTTTTCATAATTGTGAGTTTTAAATTGATAAATTTTATTTTGGAATTCGGAATGATTTTTTGTTTTAGAAATCAGAAAGATTAAACCAGTTTCAACAGAATCATTTTTTGATTTTTTTTATTTTAATTTATTAATTCAATACAAAATACCATCACTCACTACCTTATTCCTAATTGAAAAATGCATGCACATTCTTTTGATTAGTATTTTTTACCAAAAAAAACTAAGATGATTTTGCAAAGGATAAAACCGCAAGAGTTTTCAGGGAAGAGATCAGGAATTATAATAATTACTAAAAATAAAATAACAGTTTAGAATTTATGCAATTAATGATTCACACATTATAAATTTAGTTTTATTGACACTACAGGAAAAGTATGGAAACAGATTCAAGTTCGTTGAACAAACTGTGTCTGCTCAAATTTCAAAAATGCAGAGGCATTCAAAGCCTTTCTTTTATTCCGTCCTGAAGCAATAAATAAAGGAATACTTGAGGCCATCGTAGCAGCACCCAGGATGAGTGGAACAGTATAAGAAGGTGGCTTGGTAGGGCAATTAATACACACAGAACTTGCAGCAGAAATAGCGGTTACGACTAAAACTACAGCACCGATTCCCAAAAGCAGAAATCCTCCGGCTTTTTGATTTTTGCTTTTGGTTTCATAGTCTTCTCTTGTTAAATTAGGAATGGTAGCCTGCTGCCGGGAAACCTCATAGAAGACATTTTGCGAACCGATATATGCAGAAATTATTTTTAGGAATGTTCCGGATTGATTTGTGAGGCGTTCAAATTGTTTGGGATCGGATAACGGCATTCCTTCTTTAAAATGCGGCGCTTCTAATAGAACAGCATCTTCATAAGGACCTGAATTGTAAAAAGTCAGAAAACTTTCTGCGGTGTTTACAGCATGATCCTGTGCTATTGCAGTGAAGGAAATAAGCATCAGTAAACAAAGAAAAGAGAACTTTTTCATCTTTCATTTTTTAAATTTTGAATAGAACTTTTAATAAAAAAGCCTCGCCGAAATTCATTTAATAAAAACAATAACTATAGAAATTGGAGATTAAAGATGTGTAGCGGTTTATCAGGATTTACATTCTTTACCAAAATTACTTCCTTCCTTTTTTCGACCATTGTATAAATTCGACAAAAATGATTTTTATGTTTAGCTTTATTGAATAAAAGATATTTTCCATGCCTGCCGCTTATTATATGCCATCTGAAAAATTGCGTAAGTATGTAGCCGCCTACTTTTTAATGGAAGGTAAAATCCTTCCTGAATTTGGTTATGAACTAACTATTTATCCTAATGGACATATAATTATGGGCATCGCTTATGGAAAAACATTACCCGTTATTACTGATAAGGGGCAAACCTTTACGGTTCCAAATCCTGGAGTTAGTGGCAGATATATGCACCCCGTAAGCATCCGGTTTTTTGATGTGCAGGCTTTAATAATTATTTTCAAGCCTTTTGGGTTCTATTATATTTTTGGCATTCCATAGGGAATACTTCTTGATCAAACCATCAGTTTGAAAAGTTTAGGGATTAGTGGCGATGAAATGATTGTTCATCAAATTTCAAAATCAAAATCTTTTTCTGCTAAAATTGATTGCGTTGAAAATTGGCTCTTACAAAATTTGAATAAAAACAAGATAGATTCAGCAGGCCTTACAAAATACCTGGTTGATAAGATTATTCAAAGCCAGGGTATAATCCCCTTAAAAAATATCCTTTCAGATCTTCGTTTGAATCCCCGTTATATAGAGAGACACTTTAATGAATATGTAGGAACAGGTGCAAAAGAACTTTCAAAAATTATTCGGTTTAATTTTACAGTCAACTACCTGATTAAACATCCAACTGCATCTGCAGTGGAACTTTGCGAAATCGGCAACTTTTATGATACATCGCATTTAATCAGAGAATTTAATAAATATACAGGATTTTCTCCCCTCCGTTTTATCAATAAGATAAATAAAGACGGAGCCGACCAGATTGAAACCTTGAAACGGCTAAATCTTGCACGAAATATTATTTAATTCACTATTAATTTTCAATTATACATCTCTGCCTGCAAATCCTTTATCCGCGCATCTTCCAGGTATTCATCATAAGTGCAAAGGCGATCAATAATTCCTTTGGGGGTTATTTCAATAATACGATTAGCAACGGTTTGCATAAACTGGTGATCATGCGTTGTCATTAAAACAATACCCGGAAAACTGATCATCCCATCATTAAAAGCAGTGATGCTTTCCAGATCTAAATGGTTCGTCGGTTCATCCAGCATCACAACATTCGGATTCTGCAGCATCATTTTAGAGATCATACATCTTACTTTTTCACCACCACTCAGCACATTGGTCTTCTTTTTTATTTCATCACCACTGAAAAGCATTTTTCCCAAAAAACCTCTTAAAAAATCTTCATCTACATCTGTAAAATGATCAGGAACAAATTGACGCAACCAATCCAAT
>JAICYZ010000236.1 GCA_025933935.1 Chitinophagaceae bacterium | reverse complement strand
GATAAACCTGTCCCTTCGCTTTTATTGCTGCCACTAGGCTGGCCTTTTAGATCTTTCCTCATAAAATTCTTTTTATTCCAAATACACAATTGATATGCCATTATAAATTTTCGTAAAGACGCAAAGTATTATTTAAAAAAGTGCTTTTATTTCCCTCCGGTTTTCAAACGGATGTTCAATCGGCATTGATTCAGATTCTTGCATCATATCATGCATTCAAAGTTTTTTGACAACGCGTCCAATGTTAATCTTCGATTATAAACAGGTAAAAAGCAAATAACTTTACTGCTTTAGTCTTTTGTAACTTCCAATTTCCAAAATTCAATGATGAAAATAAAAAAATCAGTTATTCTAAAAGTTCTCTTTGCGGGTATTTTCTTTTTCTTTTCTCAAAATATTATTGCCCAATACAAGGCTACCTGGGAATCTCTGGATACCCGTCCAGTGCCGCAATGGTGGAAAGATGCAAAGTTTGGAATCTTCATTCATTGGGGCGTTTATTCCGTGCCAGGTTATTCAAAAAAAGGCGATTATGCAGAATGGTATGAAAACGGGTTGAGAAGCGGAGATTCGGCCCGCATCAAATATCAAAAAGAAAATTTTGGGGATCGTTCTTACAATGACCTGGTAAATGATTTTCATGCTGAATTATTTAATCCGGATGAATGGGCGAAACTGATCGAAAAATCAGGAGCGAAATATGTCGTGCTTACTTCAAAACATCACGATGGCTTTTGCCTTTGGCCAAGTAAAGAAGCCGACCGTGATTGGGGATTTCAATGGAACGCAGTAACAGCAGGTCCTCACAAAGATTTGCTTGGAGAATTATTCAAAGCGATACGCAAAACGTCTGTGCATGCTGGCATGTATTATTCGTTGTATGAATGGTACAATCCTTTATGGTTAACTGACAAGAAAAAATATGTTTCAGAACATATGTGGCCGCAAATGAAAGATTTGATTAATACTTATAAGCCCGATGTTTTTTGGACAGATGGTGGCTGGGATGCACCTGCATCTACATGGAAATCGCAGGAGTTTCTTGCATGGCTATATAACCAAAGCCCGGTAAAAAATTCGGTGGTGACTTATGATCGTTGGGGCAGCGGCGTTCGCTTTCATCATGGCGGTGTTTATACGCCGGAATACCAGCCTGATCTGGATTTTGAAGATCACCCATGGGAAGAAAGCCGTGGCATGGGAGCGAGCTATGGGTACAATCGAAATGAAGATTCATGGGATTATAATTCAGCACAATCGTTGGTTTTGCAATTAATAGACAAAGTAAGCCGTGGTGGAAACTTTTTATTAGATATCGGTCCTGATGCACATGGAAAAATTCCACCGATCATGCAGGAAAGATTGTTGGAAATTGGAAAGTGGATGGACGTGAATTCTGAAGCAATTTACAACACCGTAAGATGGAAAAATTCTTCTCAATGGAGCGAAGGAAACAGAAGTTTTAAGCCGGGAAAAAATGAGGATCCGGTGCTGAAAATCACTGTTGACGCAGATTCCGGCTATGCAGTAAAAGAAATTTTTTATACCTATAATCCAATTTCCAATTCATTGTATGGCATACTTCCTAAATATCCGCCGAATAAAAAATTGGTCTTGAAAGATGTGCAATTACCTAGCGGAACGGTTATCAATTTTTTATCAACAAAAGAAAATCTTCAATGGCAAAAACAGGGAAATGATGTGCTCGTTACTTTCCCTGATTATGATGCAAATAAAATAAAAGCGCCTTATGCCTTTGTTTTAAAAATTGAAAATTTTGGAAAATTTGCAACGAAGCCCAAAATGGAAATGTCGTATGAAAAAGATCCTTTCAGTCCCGTTATTTCTTTTCAAAGAAATGATGAGTCCCGGATTTATTATACAACTGATGGCAGCGAGCCAACAGATAACTCAACTTTATATTCGAAACCTTTTTCCATAAATAAAACATCTGTTATTAAAGCGGTTTCATTTGTGGGAAAGGCTTTACCTTCCACTGTTTCAAGCGAGGAAGTGAAAGTATATCATTGGATGAAAGCTCAAAAAGCAAAAAATCTTCAGTTGGGAATTTCATGGAAATATTATGAACCTCAAGGAAAAATAAGCCTTGAATCCATTCAAAACTCTCCGGTAATAAAAGAAGGAACTGCGAGTAATATTTCAGAAAAAGTAAAGAAACGTGAAGAAAAATATGCCCTGCAATTTGATGGATACATCAAAATAAACAATGATGGTATTTATACTTTTTCAACTCTTTCGGATGATGGTAGTAAATTGTTTATTGATGATGAAGAAATAGTAAACAATGATGGTGAACATGGCGCCATAGAAACGTTTGGTAAAGCAGCTTTGAAGCGCGGATTTCATAAAATAAGAGTGATTTATTTCGATAGTGGTGGTGGAAACGAATTGAAAGTTTACTGGTCATTTGCAAATACAGAAAAAGAAGCGATCGCGGACAACGCGCTGTTTCATTAATTTTTTTCAAAGAAGGAAAATCAATTATTTGCTGCTCTGCCGAATAGATTAATAATAAAATCATTCAATAAACAATAAACCAATGAACAAAAAGCTTCTCGTCCTGTGGATTTTAGTCATTCCATTTTTTGGAATTGCACAGCAAAAAATTAGCATCATACCGCAACCAGTAAGCCTTTCGGTTCAGGATGGACATTTTACCATTGATAAAAATACTTCTATCATTTTTAATAAAAATGAAAATGATTTATTGCACGCTGCTAATTTTTTCGATGCATTTGTAAAAAATATTTCCGGAGAATCTTTACCTTATAACGTTAAAAAAAACAAGTCCATTTTTCTTGAAATAAAAAAGACAGCTGAGATTGGTGATGAAGGTTATTTGTTGGACGTAACGCCAAATTCCGTAAAAATTATTGCAAACGATAAAGCGGGAATTATTTACGGGATGCAATCCCTTTTTCAAACTTTACCTCAAATACGGACCAATGCTGCATTGGAAGTGCCTTGTATGAAGATTTTAGATTATCCTCAATTCAAATGGCGTGGAATGCACCTGGATGTTTGCCGGCATTTTTTCTCTCCGGAAATGATCAAAGAATACGTTGATCTCTTGTCGGAATATAAATTCAATACCTTCCATTGGCACTTAACAGACGACCAGGGATGGCGTTTGGAAATAAAAAAATATCCAAAGCTTACCTCAGTTGGTGCGTGGCGTGCGGACAGAAGGGGAATCCCGTGGAGTGAAAGTCGCCCAACACAATTAGGTGAGCCAACTCCTTATGGCGGATACTATACACAACAACAGGTTCGTGATATTGTTGCTTATGCAAAAGAAAGAAATATTACCATCGTACCTGAAATAGAAATGCCTGGTCATTCGGCAGCTGCCATTGCTGCTTATCCATATTTGTCCTGCACACAACAACCGCAAACAACCATCACCGGCGGCGTTTATCCTAAAAATTTTGAATCAAATTATTGCCCCGCAAATGACAGCGTTTTTATTTTTTTAGAAAATGTTTTAAAAGAAGTGATGCAATTATTTCCTTCAAAATATATTCATGTTGGGGGTGATGAAGTAGATAAGACTTCCTGGAAAAATGATCCGAAATGCCAGGCATTGATGAAGAAGTTGGGCGATACAAGTGAAGATCAGTTACAGAGCTATTTTATCCAAAGAATCGAAAAGTTTTTGATTGCAAATCACAGAAAACTGATCGGCTGGGATGAAATTTTAGAAGGCGGTTTAGCGCCGGAGGCAACGGTAATGAGCTGGCGCGGCGAAAGTGGTGGCATACAAGCGGCAAAGATGCATCATGATGTGGTAATGACGCCGGGAACACCGCTTTATTTTGATCATTACCAGGCAGGACCGGCCGGTGAACCACTTGCAATTGGCGGATTTAATACATTGAAAATGGTATACGATTATTATCCCGTTCCGAAAGAATTGGATTCGTCGCAGGCAAAATATGTATTAGGTGCACAAGCGAACGTTTGGACAGAATTTATTTCATCACGTGAACACCTGGAATATATGGTCTTGCCAAGGATGCTGGCGCTTTCAGAAGTTTTATGGACGCCGAAATCTGAAAAAAATTATAAGGATTTTTATCACCGGTTGCAAAACCAATTCATCGCTTTTGAAGAAAAAGGATTTCATTTTTGTCTTGGAAATTTTACTGTTGCCATCAAACCCTCTTCTGAAAACGGAAAATTAATGGTGACACTTTCGTCTGAAATTCCTGAGGCTAAAATTTATTATTCTCTTGATGGAAGCGACCCGGATATAAACAGCATTCTTTATGAAAGACCGGTTCAGATTGATTCTTCTCTTACCTTGAAAACCGTTACCGTAATTAATGGAAGAGTAATGGGCGTAAAACCAGCGGAACAAAAATTTGTGATGCATAAAGCAGTTGGCAAAAACGTAACTTATGCCAATCCGGTTAGCAGATATTATCCGGCAGATGGGGCAAACACTTTGACCGATGGAGTAAGAGGAACTGTTGCTGTGAATAAGTATTGGCACGGGTTACAGGGAAAAGATTTGATTGCTACAATTGATATGGGAACAGGAACTTCCATTCAAAATATTACCATCGGCTGTTTGCAGCATTATAGTGACTGGATATTTTTACCCCAATCTGTTTCTTTCGAAATCTCGAATGATGGAATAAATTTCACCAATTTGGGTACGGTGGAAAATACCATTTCACCTGATGAAAAGAGCGCGGTAATCAAAGATTTTAGTTTGGATTTTCCTGCTCAAAAAGCCAGATACATCCGGGTAACAGCAAAGAATTTAGGTGTTTGTCCGAAAGGCCATCCTGGCGAAGGAAAACCTGCATGGGTGTTTGCAGATGAGATAATGGTGAATTGAGTTATTTATTTCTATTGATCAATCTAAAAACCAGGACAAATTTTAGAATCTTATCGTAGATTTGCAATCCTTTTAAAAAAACTGGAGACTTGTCCGAGTGGTTGAAGGAGCACGCCTGGAAAGTGTGTATACGGGAAACTGTATCAAGGGTTCGAATCCCTTAGTCTCCGCAGATTTTTGTAATTAAATCATAATACGTAACTCGCATATAGGTTGTCAAATCAGATAAAATTAGTGTGTGCTTTTCTGCTAATATTATCTGTGTTTATGAATGGTAAATCCACAAATTCTCATTGTTTTGATTTTATAAACTTCGCCACATCTATCATCGGCGCTATCCAGATGTCTTTTTCATTTTGTTTCAGGAAATACAACAATCCACTATGTGCCTTCAGTGCAACATTGATATTATGTTCGCCGCCGACTCCATGAAAAAGAAAGACCAATAGCGTATGGGTTTGCATTGCCTTTTTTACCAGTGCAATCATTTCATCGGCAGTAGCGCCGTTCTCCATATAGCAATCAACATTATCCAAATCAACTTTATTGATCGGTAGCATTTCAGGAGTAACGCCGCGGGCAGCGACGAATTTATATTTCAAAAAATTGAGGTAAGCGGAATCATGAATTTTCATATCGCCACATGGATACGCAAATGTTCTTTCATCTTTTCCATCAATCGCTTTTAAAATATTATTCATCGCCAGAATTTCATTATCCATTCTGTTTACTGTGTAAGTATGCAAATCATAATCGGGCTTTACAAAGCTCCTTCCCGGCAAGCTGCCATCGCATGGATGCCAAATGGTATGATTGCCCAATTCATGTCCTTCTGCTGCGGCTTTTCTCCATTCATCTATTTGCGCATTTAGTCCATAAAAATAATCCGAGATATAAAAAGTTCCTTTCAAACCAAGAGAATCCAATGCCGGAATTACATTGCTTAAATCAACATTCAATCCATCGTCATAAGTAAGCACTACGGCGCACTTTTTATGATTCCAGGTTGTATCTGTTTGGGCATATGAGTTCGCGGTTAAAACGAAGATTAGCAATGAAAAAATAATTGTTTGTCTTATGCTGAAATAATATTTCATAATTTCTTTTTGAGAATTATCTTATTGAGATTTTTTTTCGTAATCCAGGTTTTTATCT
>JAICYZ010000170.1 GCA_025933935.1 Chitinophagaceae bacterium | reverse complement strand
TTAACCATGATTTTTTTCAGCCACGCAAATAAAGCCGCATCGCTTTGGTAGCTGAAGGAAGATAAATTTTTAAAGAACTTATAAAATCCGTTCAGCATCATTTCTTCTGCATCCTCGCGGTTCTTCACATACCGGCGGCAAATCATCAGCAACCTATCCGCCATTTCATCAAAGAGGCATTTCTGTGCGGCAGTGCTTCCCTGCTTCGCTTCTTTGATTAGTTGTGATATATCCATAAAAACAATGACTGGGGATGTTTATAAAAAGATAAATGCACCTTAAAGATAAAAGGTTGTCCGGGATCGGATATTTTTTTACTACTACTGGTTATGAGAACGGGATGAAAAAATGCAGTCATTTGCTTCTCATCACAATGGCAAGGAAAATAACGCTTGCGAAGTTGCGAGACGCCGGTAGCAAAAACTATTTTTTGATGGAAAGACACTGCTTCAAAAGCAGGACGAAAAAGCCGTCGCTGAAGTGACATTTTTTTTCTATTGGCGCATTGTTAGATAAAGTTATCGGATTGTGTAAACCACAAGGTCTGCTTCCCGGTTCAAATATGCCGGTTCGCAAACAACAAAGAGGTTTAATTGAGGGATCAATAAAGAGGTTCTTGCACCGTTTCTTGTGCCCACAGAGGCGATCTCTTTATAATGATCGCCGCCCTGCGATTGAAAAATATCAATGTAACCACCGCCACAGCTTGCATACACACGGTTGTTCCTTGCATCATAAAACAAATCATCACTGTCATTGGTAAGTTCTTCTGCTGCAATCCGTTTTCCTGTTTTAGTATCCACTACCACAAGCGTTGCAGGATGCCGGTAACCAATAAAAACTTTATTTCCTTCTGTATCTATGGCCATTGGAAAATTTTCCTGGCGGTAATTTTTATTCCATTCACCAATAAGCTTTAATTTGTTGATATCAACAACTCCAATTGCTCCCGTCTTAGGCAGATTTACATAAAGCAGATTCTTTCTTTTATCAATTTCAAATGCTTCAGGATGTGAAGGCAGTTCTATACTTCCAACTTCAGCATGATCCTTTGCATCAATGATTGCGATGCCACCCGAACCATAAGCGACGTATATTTTTCCAGCCGTTGAATCATATCGAACATCATCTGCATCAGAACTCAAATGAACTGTGGCCACCTTTTCATAGTTATCTGAATTATAAAAATAACAATCCCCGCTTCCACCGTTGGCAACAAAAATTTCTCTTGTTTGAGGAATGTAACAAACACCCTGTGGCTCATCCAGGCCGGTTATCGAATGAAGAACTTTTCCATTTCGAAGACTGACGGCTTCCAGCGTATTATTGCCTAATGCGGCTATATAAACAATCCGGTCTTTTAAATTAACAGCCATATGATCAATTCGTCCTTTAACCCCCGTCAGCGAAATGATCTTGTCAACAATAAGGTAGTCTTGTCCAAAAGTTTTCTGTCCGTTACACGCAGTAAACGAACAAAAAATGATGAAAATAAAAAGGCGAATAGCATTATATTTCATGATCATAGCTTGATGGGCTGATGGTTGGTAGCAGCGAGTGCTTTGGACAACCCGTTTGCTAAATTTTCGGGATTGCCAACAGCCCAAAAGTGCATCATAAACAATCTCGGATTATCATGTATCATGTGATTATGCAAGGCTGTCGGTGTAATTCCATTGTCAATCAAAATTCTTATTACCGGATTTATTTCATCGGCAAGTAAAACGAAATCGCCGGTAATTGCGGCACTGTCTCCATTCTTTTGAAAGTTGATTCCTGTTGCCATTCCCATTTGTGGCGGCATCTCCATTTCACTTTCCGTTAATTTTTCTTTACGTGGAAAGCTATATTGTAATAAAATTCCATTGTGTTTACCAGGGCCAAGAATCGATTCTACTCCTGACCAGTCAACACTTATAGCTGCAGCAGGTGATGGAGCGGCCGTTAAAGGGGTGCCGGTTACTTGCAGCACCGATTTAATTGCTTGGGCAAGTTTTACCGGATCACCGGTGCCTGAAAAATGCACGTACTTTACGTTAGGGGTTTCGTTGATCAGGTGATTATGAATCGCGGTAATTTTAAGACCCTCCTCAACAAGCTTTTTTAACACAGCCGGAACCTCGGTATCCAGAAGAACGAGGTCGCCCATCATCGTCGCCGGGTTGCTTTCCATCGTTCTAGGCATGGCCATATCCTTGCTCATGCTCATAAAACCAACCCACGATCCAAGTGCCAATCCCGGCGCTACAGCAAAACCTTTAACCTTAACGTTCAGATCGGTGCGTGGATAGCTAATCTTAAAAACGTCGCCCTGTACCGTTCCTTTTTTGCCAAATACTTTTTCAACAGAAGCCCAATCATTTTGTTGTGCCCGGCAATAAAAAACGGATAAGAAAGTGAGAAAAACAATGGCTGCTTTTTTCATATCATCATGTATTAATAAATGAAAGTGTCAAGTAGATAACTCGTAAAAAGTGCTCTTATAAAATCAGTAATTAAAGATAATCAACTTAAGTATTTTGATATTTATTTTATTTTGATCTTAAATACTCGCTCTAACATCGGTATAATTCCTAATTTAGTTGCCCGTTGCTAAAGGGTATTCAGGTTTCTAAAAAGTGTTTTTAAAAAGCGTCATCAACATCCTTGTTCAAAAACTGCTTTTGATAATGAAAAAACAGCAAAAAGTGATAATAAAAGAAAAAGATGTAAGCGTATTACCAGCTACACATGAAAAAAAACTGAACGGAAGAAATGCCCTCCTTGCAGGATTTCTTGGATGGACTTTAGATGCCTTCGATTTTTTTATTCTCACATTTGCTCTTGCAGCGGTAGCGAAGGATTTCAATAAAAGCATTCCGGAAATTGCTCTGACACTTACGGCAAGCCTCGCGATGAGACCGGTGGGCGCTTTGATATTTGGGTTGCTGGCGGACAGGTTTGGAAGAAAAGGGCCGTTGATGATCTCCATTGCTTTTTATTCTGTTATCGAAATCTTTTCAGGGCTTGCACCAACCTACGGCCTCTTTTTATTTTTACGATTATTATACGGTATTGGCATGGGTGGCGAATGGGGTGTTGGCGCTTCATTGGTGATGGAATCTGTTGCCGTAAAAAGAAGGGGATTTTTATCGGGGCTGCTGCAGGAAGGATATGCATTTGGATTTCTGCTGGCTGCTGCTGCATATTATTTTGTTTTTCCTCATTTTGGATGGAGAGCGATGTTTTTCGTTGGCGGTTTACCTGCCCTGCTCACGTTATTTATCCGCAGCAAGGTAAAAGAGACAGAAGCGTGGAAAGCTACCAGGACGCGCAACTGGAAAGAGTATGCGGGCGCTGTGAGAAAGCACTCAAAATTATTTTTGTACCTGGTGATTCTGATGTCTATGATGAACCTCATTTCGCATGGCACACAAGACCTCTACCCTACTTTCCTGCAGCAACAACGTCATTTCGATCCCCATAAGACCGCTGTGATTACCATGATCTCAATGGTAGGCGCTATTTTAGGCGGATTGTTTTTCGGCCATTTGTCCGACCTCTATAGCAGAAAAAAAATGATGGCGGTGGCCGTTATTCTTGCCATATTTATCATTCCGGTCTGGTTGCTTGCAGGTGGAAGCTTTTGGATAGCAGTCGGAGCATTCGCTATGCAGTTTATGGTACAGGGCGCCTGGGGAATCATTCCTGCCCATATCAATGAATTATCACCTGGATCTCTGCGCGGGTTTTTTCCGGGCTTCGCTTACCAGTTGGGTGTTTTGATCGCATCCGGAATTGTCTATGTGGAAGCAGTGCTTGCAGAACACGTAAGTTATGCCACGTCTATGGAAATATTGGCCGCATCCGTACTGGTTTTGGGAGCCGTTATAATACTTTCCGGGCCGGAAGCGAAAGGCATTGATTTTCATTCTGGAGAAATCGAAAAGATCTGACAATTGAAATCTTTTTGAATGAGCCAGGAATATAACGCTCGTTCTATTTCAGAAAAAAAGAGAATAACGAGGTTTGCATGATATTTATCGGTCAATAAAATAAAAAAAAATGAATCATTTATTTTCTATCGGGCTTTTTATTCACATTATTGGTATTAGCTGCATTGCCGGCGGTTCTGTCGGCGGACTTATTCTTGAAAATCATATCTGGAAACATGTTCGTGAATCACCTGAAAAAGTTTCTGTACTGGCGCCCCTGATGAGCAAGTATCCGGTGATAATCCAGGCAGGAACGCTGTTAATGCTTCTCAGTGGCTTTCTGATGTTAAAAGCATTAAGCTGGGCAGTAGTTGGTCAATGGTGGTTTATCATAAAGATGACGCTGGTGGTGGCTTTGGTATTAAACGGAATGTTGGTTGCAAAACCGAATGGAAGTAAATTACGGGTGCTGGTCGCACAGCTGGTTAACGGCCAGCCCGTCGAAACAGAATTAAAAACGGTTCGAAAAAAAATGATCGCTTTTCATATTTCAGAGATGACTTTGCTCATTGTGGTTTATTTATTAGCCGTATTTCAGACACTGATATAAGCAAATGGCTTATTCGCAGAAAAGTTCCTTTTTTTAAATAAAAAGATATTTTCATAATTTTGCAACCTAAAAATTAAGGCCTTAATTCATGTAAAATATAATTTCTTTCCGACACCAACGACTTCCACGCCGCATCCGTGCAGCGCTGTTTTTTCATCACTAAAAGAAAGAAATTATGTTTATCCTCCAAAACATTTCATACGTACATCCGGATAAAGAATTATTGTTTGACAAGCTGGACCTGGCAGTTAATAAACACGATAAAATTGCGCTAACGGGTAACAACGGCACAGGAAAATCAACCTTGTTGAAAATCATTGCCGGCGAATTGCAACCTTCTGCCGGAGCAGTGAAAGTTGATTCAAAGGCTTATTACGTGCCTCAGCATTTCGGCCAATACAACCGGCTCACTATTGCACAGGCTTTGCAGATTCACGAGAAACTACAGGCATTAAAAGAGATTCTCGACGGCAATGTAACGGAGAATAATTTGAGCTTATTGGAAGATGACTGGACGCTTGAAGAACGGTGTAACGAAGCATTGGAAAACTGGCAATTGAAAAACCTGGATCTGATGCAAAAAATGGAAACCTTAAGCGGTGGGCAAAAGACAAAAGTTTTCCTTGCCGGCATTTCTATTCATCAGCGTGACCTTGTTTTGCTCGACGAACCCAGCAATCACCTTGATACAGCAGGAAGGCAACTTTTGTATAATTATTTACAAGCTTCATCAGCCACCTTAATTGTGGTGAGTCACGACAGAAACTTATTGAATCTTCTTGATACTGTTTGTGAATTGAGCCCGACAGGCATCACGACTTATGGCGGTAACTACGATTTTTATGCGCAACAAAAGCAAATGGAAACAGACGCTTTAAACGAGGATCTGGTTAACACGGAAAAGGCGCTTCGGAAAGCGAAAGAAAAAGCGCGTGAAACATTGGAACGCCAGCAGCGATTGGATTCGCGCGGGAGAAAAAAGCAGGAAAAAGCAGGTGTTGCAAGGATAATGATGAATACATTAAGAAACCAGGCGGAGAACAGCACCTCGAAAATTAAAAGTATTCATACAGAAAAGATCAGTGGTATTTCACAGGAATTGCAGGAATTGCGTTCGGCTTTACCAGCCGTTGATAAAATGAAAATCGGTTTTGATAAATCTGCCTTGCATTCCGGCAAAATATTGTTTACGGCAAGTGCGATCAATTATGGATATAATGACGTTCTTCTCTGGAAACATAATTTGAGTTTTCAAATTGTAAGTGGAGAACGAATTGTATTAAAAGGGTTGAATGGTTCAGGTAAAACAACATTGATCAAAATTATTACAGGAAAGCTGGCACCAAAAACCGGAGTGGTTTACAGGGCAGAAAATAAGTCCATTTACATCGATCAGGATTATTCGCTGATTGATAACTCGCTGAAAGTTTATGAACAGGCGGAACAGTTCAATAGCGGCACTTTGCAGGAACATGAAATCAAAATCAGGCTTAGCCGCTTCTTATTTAGCAAAGAAGATTGGGAGAAACGTTGCCGCACTTTGAGCGGTGGCGAAAAAATGCGGCTGATGCTCTGTTGCCTGACGATCGCCAACCAATCGCCTGACATCATGTTCCTTGATGAACCGACCAATAATCTCGACATTCAAAATATAGAGATCTTAACCAGCGCGGTTAATGAGTACCGGGGAACTTTGATTGTTGTTTCGCACGATGAATATTTTTTGGAACAGGTAAATATGCAAAGGGAGATCGAACTATAAGAATATAAATGATTTTTTCTGTTTTTATTTTCAAGATGCATCAGAATTGACAGCTGTGGAGGTAAGTTGTTTTAAGAATAAGCTTGCCAATTAAAATACCTCTGCACTTTATTTTTTATTTTCGTTGAATGAAGACAATATTACTATTTGGCGCTGGAAAATCGGCAACATCTCTTATTGATTATCTTGGAAAAATTTGTGAGGAAAACGAATGGAAACTGTTGGTTTGCGATTCGAATCTTGCCTTAGCTCAAACAAAAACCAAAAATTTTTTAGCGGCAGAAGCCATTTCTTTTGACGTAAGCAATGATGAAAAACGGCACGCATATATTTCACAAGCAGACCTCGTAATTTCAATGCTTCCGCCGGCTTTGCATTTTTTAGTAGCTGTAGATTGTGTGGCATTTTCAAAGAACCTTTTAACCGCATCCTACCTTGATGAAAAGATAAAAACGCTGGAGGCTGAGATCCGGGAAAAGGGTTTGATCTTTTTAGGAGAAATGGGACTGGATCCGGGAATTGATCACATGAGCGCAATGAAAATGATTCATGCAATTAAAAATGAAGGTGGAAAAATGACTTCTTTCAAATCGCATTGTGGCGGTTTGGTTTCTCCTGAAAGTGACGACAATCCCTGGCATTATAAAATTACCTGGAATCCGGCAAATGTAGTAATGGCAGGAAGCTCGGGCGCTGTCTATCGTGAAAACGGGGAGAAAGTTGAAACTCCATATACTGAAATTTTTAATGACGAAAAGAATATTGTGGATGTACCCGGCTTGTTTCCGCTGGCCTGGTATGCAAACAGGGATTCTCTTTCATACATTGACACGTATGAGCTTCATGATGTAACAACTTTTATCCGCACCACCTTACGGTATCCTTCTTTTTGCCGCGGCTGGAATAAAATGATCATGCTTGATCTCACAAATAAAAATGATCATGAAGAAATTAAAAATTGCAAAACTTTTGAAGACTGGCTCAAGGTGAAAAAAAATAAACTTGCTTCACATGCCGGAAGCGATTTTAATGAAAATGAATTTTTTAATTCAGAATTTTCAGAACAAATCAATTATCTCGGGTTGAATGAACAGGAAAAAATTCCCGTTGTAAATTTGGATTCTGGGTTGTTGCTTCAATCCGTTCTGGAAAAAAAATTAGTGATGAAGCCTGAGGATAAAGACATGATCGTCTTGCTTCATGAAATCGAATATTCAATCGATGGGGAAAACAGAAAAACAAGAAGCTGCTTGCTCGTAAAAGGCGATGACCAGGTTCATACAGCGATGGCAAAAACAGTGGGATTGCCATTGGGAATAGTCGCAAAATTGATTTTGGAAGAGAAGATAAAACTAACAGGTTTGCACATTCCGGTAATTCCTGAAATCTATGAGCCGGTGTTGCAGGAGCTGGAATTCAATAACATAAAATTTAATGAAACGACTGAAACCATCTAAGCATAACAGTGAGCAAACAAACGAAGAAATAGAAAGATTTTCTATTTGCAAAAAAAAGGGATCTTCAATCTGAAGATCCCGTCAGTATATATATAGAAGATAAAACTCTATTGAGTACCGGCTTCTTTTTTAGCGTCTGCCTTCATTTGATCGTTTGCAGTAATCAAAAATTCTACCCTTCTGTTTTGCGCCATTCCTTCCGGAGTATCATTAGAATAGGCAGGAGCAGATTCCCCGAAGCCCCTTGTCGTCATGCGCGTTCCCGCGATTCCCTGGGATGCGAGATAATCTCTTACCGCATTGGCGCGTCTTAAAGATAAAGCCATGTTGTATTCATCAGTACCACGGCTGTCGGTATGCCCCTGTATTTCAATATTCGTATTGGGATATTTGTTTAAGATCGCTACCAGCTTATTCAGATTATCTTTTGCAGAATCTCCTAAATCGGATTTCGAAAAAGCAAAAAGTATCTTTTCATTAAACTCTACCTTTATTCCTTCATCCACCCTTTCTACTTTTGCGCCTGGAATATCAGTTTTAATTTGTTCTGCCTGCTTGTCCATGTCACGGCCGATAATTGCACCGGCGCCTCCGCCGACAACCGCACCGATAATAGTTCCGAGCGTACTGTTGCCCGCAGCGCGTCCAATTATATTTCCGCCAACTGCTCCGGCTGCTCCACCAATGGCAGCGCCTTTTTGAGTCCGTGTTGCATTGCATCCGATCATGATAAAAGCAAAAAGAGGCAGGGCAAAAAATAAATTCTTCAAATGTTTCATTAATCAATTTTTTTAGTTCTTTCACCACATTTCAAAGATTGTACCACAAAAAGAAATGAATTTTGAACGAGCAC
>JAICYZ010000054.1 GCA_025933935.1 Chitinophagaceae bacterium | reverse complement strand
ATCTTCCGCACTTGTATTAGGAGGAAGCGAGCGTGATATTTTTTCTGTCCACAATTCTTTCCATTCCTCATCGAGTAAATGAAAATGTTCCTTTTCAGAAACCGTTTCGATATCTATTATAAATAAATTTTCAATAGCTATATGGTTCATGTCTTTGTTTGGTAAAATGAAGGATTGATTAAAGATAATTAATGGGTAGTAAATTATAATGTTATTCTTTTTCTAAAGAAAAATCCCGGCTGTGTGAAGCCGGGATCAAAAATTAAGAAAAATTAAATCTGTTTATTGTGTTTTATCGTGTACCTGCGTATCTTTTTTCGGCGGCGGCATGTTAATGATCGGACTTCCTTTTTCCGGAGTAACAGTTTGAACAGGTTTTAGAAAATATTGCTCCATTCCCTGAATTTGCTGCAAAAGCTGTTGTACGATCTGGTTTTCATAAGCCAAAGCTTGTTGCTGATTGTCGTTAAGACTATTGAAATACATGATCTGCTGTTCGAGGTCTGTTCGTAAAGCATCTGAAACCTTTTTCGCCAATACGGTATCTCCTGATTTGTAAGCCGCTAATAAAAACTGACCGGAAATCTGATCCTGCTGCTGTCTTCGCGAAGCCATTCCGTAAGGGAAATTTTCCGGCAGCATATTTTTATCGCATTTTTCCAACAGCTGTCTGGCGTCCGCCAATTTTCCGTGATCAGCAAGATCATTCGCTACTTGTGCATATTGCATTCTGATGGTATTCAAATGCCTGCGGTTTTCTTCATCAAAATAGACTCCCGGAACATTCGCATTTCCGAATTGGAATTTTTTCATCATTACATCGTAAGCCCACGAATCATTCACTTCGCTGTTTTTAACAGGAACCAATCTGTAAGTAAGTCCGTCTGTTCTTAAATATTGCTGAAAGCCCAAGTCACTATACGGCGATGTGAAATAGATCGGCCGCTTCCAATGGTTGGCAGCGATAATGTTCAGAATGGCGCTTTCGTTTTTCATCAGCGCATTTTTAGGAATCGTAAAATCTAATTCGCTGACAACACTATCGCCTGGATTTACTGTTCCATTTTGTCGTACCAGGTTCGTATCTACCGGAACTTTTACATTCTTAGTAGGGAAAATATTTAGAAAATCTGATCCATTCTGATACATTCTTGATGGATCATCGCTTCCGGCATACTCTTTCATCATCGTATCAAGATCCATCGGTTTAGTCTGATCCACTTTAGCTCCCGGCAGGTCAGGGAAATAATAGATCGCGTCTCTGTTACTGCCTATAATTTGCTCCGGGCTCCAGATAACCGGTATTGGCGCACTTTTATTTACAGCATAACGTAGCTGGTTGATATACCAGTCGGTGCCCAACAAACTGGAATTGATGACCCTGATATCTCTTCTGATTCCCAGTACTTCCTGTGCAAACCAAAGTGGATACGTATCATTATCTCCAAAAGTGATCAAAATTGCATTGGGAGCACAACTTTGTAAATAGTCAACTGCTAAACCTCTCGCTAATGTTTTATGGCTTCGGTCGTGGTCATTCCATTCCTGGCTGGCCATTAGCACTGGAACTGCCAGCAGGCATAAAGCGCCTGCAACATAATTGGCGGTTCTGCTGTTCATATATTTTTCAAAAAGCTCTTTCACGTACATTACTCCAAGGCCAATCCAAATGGCAAAAGCATAAAACGATCCAACGTATGCATAATCCCTTTCACGGGGTTGGTTTCCAGCCTGGTTCAGGTAAAAAACAATGGCAATCCCGGTAAAGAAAAATAATAAAAAGACAACGAGCGTATCCCGTTTATCTTTTTTATACTGGTAGATAAGACCGAGAATTCCGAGCAGCAAAGGCAAACAAAATAGGGTATTGTGCGATTTATTATGTTTTAATGTGTCTGGCATTTTACTTTGGTCCCCGAGTCTTGCATTGTCCCAGAAAGAAATCCCGGTAAGCCAGTTTCCATCGCGTACATTTCCCATATCTATTCCCTGCAGGTCATTTTGTTTTCCGGCGAAATTCCACATAAAATAACGCCAATACATCCAGTTCAGCTGGTAAGCAAAAAAGAAACTGATATTATCTGCCATCGTAGGCTTTGAATAATATTTTCCTGTCTTTGGATCTTTTCCGATGCCTGCGAAATTTGCATAATAATCGGCGTGTCCCTGGTCATTACTTGCATCCCACATCCTGGGGAAAAAGTGAAGATCTGATGGATCATAAACCGTTACTACCTTTTTGCCTTTCTTCTCATATTTGTTGGTTCCTTTTACGTAAACATCTTCGTATTTCTGATCAGTTGGTTCATCTGTAAAATCCTGCCCTTTAAGTATAGGCCAATCGCCATATTGTTCACGACTCAGGTATCCTTCAAGGCTGAGTGGATTATCCACATTGAACATGTCAATCGCCGGATCTGCGAGAGAACGGATCATCGTAGTGAAATACGTTGAAAATCCAAGAATTACAAAGGCAAAAGCCCACATTGCCAACCGTAAAAAGTTCCAGTTCTTTTTCTTTGCCAATCTTAATAAAATGAAAATAATCAGTCCCAGCAATACAAAGAAAAAAGTAAATCCTGTGAAAAAGGGTGCGCCGAAACTATTGGTAAATAAAACATCAAAATCAGAAGCCAGTTTTATCGTCCATTGAATCATCGGAACCTGCACAATTCCGGTAATCACACAAGCCGCTACAAAAGCCCAAACCGTTCCCCATTTAGTTACTTTATACCGTTTGAAATAATAAACCATTACAATTGCCGGAATGGTAAGGATCGGCAATAAGTGTACGCCTACAGCGAGCCCTATCATGTAAAAAATTAAAATCAGCCACTTATCTGCAGGCGTGAAGTTGCCTTTATATCCGTTCAACTTATCATTTGTTACTGCCTGCTCCCATTTAAGCACTGCCCAAAATACTACTGCAGTAAAAAAAGAGGAACTTGCATAAACCTCTGATTCTACCGCACTATACCAAAATGAATCGCTAAAAGTATAAGCAAGAGCACCTACTGCTCCTGCAGCCATGATCGTAAAGATTTGATTATTGGTCAGCGGATTGATATTATTTTTCTCATAAACCTTGCGGGCAAAATGAGTAATGCTCCAAAACAAAAACAATATCGTAAAAGCACTCATCAAAGCGCTCATGCTGTTCAAACCGAGGATCGCATTATTTGGATTGGAAAACGGAATCATGAAGATCCTTCCAAGCATGATAAACAGCGGCGCTCCAGGAGGATGTGGAATTTGAAGTTTGTAAGCACTGGAAGCAAATTCACCGCAATCCCAAAAACTGCCGGTAGCCTCCATAGTTGATAAATAAACAACTGCTGCGATGGCAAATATCACCCAGCCTGTTATGTTGTTCGTGCGTTTATAGTTCATATTTTGGATTTAACAGGGGGCAAATATAAAGCTATGATTCGTACATTTCTACCGGCTGGTTTTTTTTTATACAAAGGATTGTTAATTTGTTTTTGTTTGCTTTGTCCAACCGAAAACTTTCGCCTGATATCCCCGACAAATAAGCTTTGATTACAAACAGCCGGTATTTGTGCCGGCAAACCAAACTATTAGAGTACTTCAATGACTGACTAACTTATATTTGAAAGTAATCCGGGAAGTAATCATTCCGTATCCATTACATATCTGCTTCGATGTATGAATCGAAGCGGTATCGAAGATGTATCGAAGGTGTATCGAAGGTGTATCGAAGAAATATACAGCGAAATATAGAAAAGGTAGCTTGTCTTATACTGAGAAAACTTTACAGGTTAGGTGATTATACTGCATGAACTTTACAATCTTTGCAATAATACTGAATAAGCTTTACAGGTTTGATTTTTTAATTCCATTTTGAAAAATGGTTGTTTTGTTGATATCCCGCCAATTAACGCTTTAGCCTTGATGCTCTGTACCTGGTAAAAAGCAATCGATGGGTATTTTCACGGAAACGTAAATTTTATTTTTGAAGCTCCTTCATTTAATTTTGACTTTTTATTTGCATGTTAAGAACACCAAACGGCAATAATTTGGTAAATTCTTTTCTCTAAAAAACAGGGTTTAAACTTCATTGAAAAAAGCATTCCTTCAACTTCATTTTGCGGTAATACTTGCTGGCTTTACTGCAATTTTAGGAAAACTGATTACCTTAAATGAAGGGCTTTTGACCGCTTACCGGATGCTTTTAACGGTTGTAATTCTCGCGATCATTTTGTTGTTTAAAAAACAATTAAAAAAGTTGTCGTGGAAAAACACCCTTACGCTTTTTGGTGTAGGCGCGATCATTTCTTTGCATTGGGTGAGCTTTTATGGCAGCATTAAATATGCAAATGTTTCAGTATCAGTCACCTGTTTATCTACGATTGGGTTTTTTACTTCTTTGTTTGAACCATTGATCAGGAGAAGAAGAGTGGATTTTGTAGAAGTATTTCTTGGAATGCTGGCAATAGCCGGAGTTTATCTCATTTTTAATTTTTACCCTGAATATAAAACCGGCATCATCTTCGGAATTATTTCTGCAATGCTTGCCTGTCTTTTTCCCATTTTGAACAAGACATTATTGAACCGGTTTTCGCCGAATACGGTAACGCTTTATGAAATGAGCGGAGGTTTTATCACGCTTTGTTTTATTCTTCCCATTTATCTTCAATTCTTTCCTGCGTCTTATTTTATTCCTAATTCTACTGATTGGTTGTGGCTGCTGATACTCGCCGGCGTTTGTACAGTTTTTGCTTTTAATTTGAGTTTACAGGCATTGAAACATATTTCGGCATTTACCACCAATCTTACTTACAACTTTGAACCGGTTTATTCCATCATTCTGGCCTTTATTATTTTTAAAGAAAACAAATTTTTAGGTCCGGGATTTTATTTTGGGTTTGCTTTAATTCTGTTGGCAGTGTCCCTTCAAATGGTAAGAATTTACCAGGAAAGAAGGAAGGGGAAAATACAATAGTTAAAAAGGTTTTGAAATAGAAAAACGGGTTATTTGTTTGTTTGCCGGAAATTAATGATTCTCTTCTGCATTTATTATTTCTAAAGAAATCTGCTTTTCATTTTCCGATGCCATTTTAGTTAATTTTAAGAAAATATAATTTGGACTGTAATGAGTGTTTAGCGTATCTTTGCACTCGTAAAAGATTAGTGAAAGGGAACGGAAGCGTTCCCTTCTTCTATTTCTAAAACAGAACACAGAATAATGATCACAGAAACTGAGAAGATTGAAGAATTTGTAGAACACTTTATCACAAAAACGGATGGCTTATTTCTGATAGAGGTAAAAAGTGCTCCGGGAAATAAAATTACCGTTTTACTGGATGGCGATAAAGGGGTTACCATCGATAACTGTACCGCTGTTAACAAAGCTCTTTATAAATTTATTGAAGAAACACAGCTTTTTGGAGAGAACAACTTTTCATTGGAAGTTTCTTCATTTGGAGTAGACAGACCGCTGGTATTATTAAGGCAATACAAAAAAAATATTGGCAGAACGGTAGAAGTCGTATTAACAGACGGCCAAAAATTGGAAGGGAAACTGGTTGACGCGAATGAAGAACATATTATTATTGAACAAAAAACAGGTAAAGGAAATAAAATGACAACAAAAACAACAACAATATTATTTAATCAGATAAAGCACACAACCGTGCTGATAACTTTTTAAAATCACCGTATGGCAAGTATTAATTTAATAGAATCCTTCCAGGAATTCAAAGACGCTGAAAACATTGACAGGCCTACCTTAATGAAGGTAATGGAAGATGTATTTAAAACATTGATCCGGAAAAAATACGGTTCAGATGAAAATTTTGACGTAATCGTAAACGACCAGAAAGGTGACCTGGAAATTTTCAGAAGGCGCACCATCGTTGATGACGACGATTTGTATAATACGCTTACGGAGATAGAATATAAAGACGCGATAAAAATAGAACCTGACTACCAGGTGGGTGAAGAATTATACGAAGAAGTAGATATTCAAAAAGAATTTGGAAGAAGAGCGATTCTTGCAGGCAAACAAACTTTGGCAAGCCGTATTAACGATTTGAAGAAAAATATTCTGATCAAAAAATATGAAGACCGCGTTGGCGACATCATCAGCGGTGAAGTGTACCAGGTTTGGAAAAAGGAAATTTTATTGCTTGATGAAGAAGGAAATGAAATGCTCCTTCCAAAATCAGAACAAATTCCATCGGATTATTTTAAAAAAGGCGAAACAGTAAGAGCAGTTGTAAAAAAAGTAGAATTAAAAAATAACCAGGCAGTAATTATTGTTTCAAGAACAGATAATTCATTTCTGGCCAAATTATTGGAAATTGAAGTGCCTGAAATTTTTGATGGCCTTATCGTAATTAAGAAAATTGTACGCGATCCGGGAGAAAGAGCAAAAGTAGCTGTGGAAAGTTTTGATGATCGTATTGATCCGGTAGGCGCGTGTGTGGGTATGAAAGGAAGCAGGATTCATGGTATTGTGCGCGAATTGAAAAATGAAAACATTGATGTGATCAACTGGACAAACAATATTCAATTGCTTATTCAACGTTCGCTTACACCGGCTAAAATAACCAACATGGAAGTGGATATGGAAGCAAAGCATGCAAGCGTATACTTAAAACCCGACCAGGTTTCGCTGGCAATTGGCCGCCGGGGCGTAAATATCAAATTGGCTTGTGAACTTACCGGCCTTGAGATTGATGTCTTCCGCGATAACGAAGGCGAAGTAGAAGAATATGATGTGGATCTGGATGAATTTACAGACGAATTGGAAACTTGGGTAATTGATGAATTAAAAAAGATTGGTTGTGATACAGCGAAAAGCGTGTTAGACTTGTCTAATGAAGAACTGGAACGCAGAACTGATCTTGAAAAAGAAACGATTGCTGAAATTAAGAAGATTCTGAATGAAGAATTTACAAATGAATAGAGCATTGAATCGGAAAATGCGTTATTTGTTTGTTTACTATAAATAAAAAATAATAAAAATTACCTCCTATAAATAGAGGTAGGAAAAGTTTTAATGGCAGAAATAAATACACCACGATTGATGGCTGCGGCCAAAGAGTTCAATATAGGAACGAATACCTTGATAGACTTTTTGGTATCAAAAAATTTTAGCAGTGATGATCTGAAGCCGAGTACAAAGCTAACGGAAGAGATGTACCGTGTGCTGCAGGTAGAGTTTCAGCCGGATAAAGTAGCCAAACAAAAGGCAGAGCAAATTGATTTGCCTAAAAATACTCCGGCCGATAACAAGAAAAGGAAGGATGAGCAGGATCTTTCTTTTACCAAAAAAGAAACTGTAAAACCAGTAGTAAAAGAAGAAAAACCGGTAGAAGAACCGAAACCTGAAGAAATTGTAGAAGAAATTATTGCCGAAAAGGTTGCCGAAATTCCACCACAGGAAATTCCGTTGGCTGCTGAAGTCAACGTGGAAAAAGAAGAACCGATAGAAGAGCCGGCTGTAGAAGAGCCTGCAAAACCAGAAGTAACTAAAATTGAAGCACCGGAAGTCGAGGGTTTGAAAATAATAGACAAGATAGATCTGAGTGCAATTGATTCTTCTGTAAGACCAAAAAAGGATTTAAAAAGCAAAGAACAAAAAGGCAAAGTAAAAGGCGTTATTAATAAGGAAACGCCTGCTGAAAAGCCTGAGGAAACTCCTCCTGTTGCTGCGCAAGGTCCTGTTGCGCAACCAGAAAAAGAAGCTCCCGTTGTTATTACCAATATTAAGGCAGTAAAACTGGAAGGTCCGAAGATCATGGGCAAAATTGTGTTGCCCGTAAATAATGACACCAGGCCGAAACCTGCAGATGAAAGGCGTAAACGGAAGCGCATCATTGTAGAAAAGAAACCGTTTGGAAATCATCAGCCTGGAAATCAACAGGGAAATCATCAGCCTCATACAAATGCTCCAAGACCGCACGGCGGACCAAATCGTCCACCAGCACCAGGACAAGGCGCAGGAAGATTCAATCGTAACGCTCCTCAAACGCGTCGCGAAGAAAAGGAAATCGATCAAAAAGAAATCCAGGATAAAATTAGAGAAACCCAGGCCAAACTTGCCGGTACCGGCGGAAGGGGAAAAAGCCTGAAGGCAAAATACCGTAAACAGAAAAGAGAAGAAGCAGCAGAAAACGTAGGTGAAGAAGTAGCAGATAACAAATTGCTGGTAACTGAGTTTATTTCTGTAAGTGAATTTGCCAATTTAATGGATGTAAGTTTTGCGGATGTAATCAGCAAATGTATGAGCCTCGGAATTATGGTTTCGATCAACCAGCGTTTGGAAGCTGATGTGATAGAACTGGTTGCAAGCGAATTTAACTATGAGGTAGAATTCATCGATATTGATGATCAGCAGGATATGGAAGAAGAAGAGGAGGAAGATAATGAAGAAGATTTGATTCCACGTTCCCCGATCGTGACCATCATGGGCCACGTAGATCACGGTAAAACGTCTTTACTGGATTATATCCGGCACGCGAACGTAATCGCCGGCGAAGCAGGCGGAATCACACAGCATATCGGTGCGTATGAAGTTACAGTAAAAAATGGACGTGCCATTACTTTCCTTGATACACCGGGTCACGAAGCCTTTACTGCGATGCGTGCAAGAGGTGCAAAGGTTACCGATATTGCGGTCATTGTAATTGCCGCGGATGATGCGGTGATGCCACAAACAAAAGAAGCGATTTCTCACGCGCAGGCTGCTAATGTACCAATGGTATTTGCATTAAATAAAATGGATAAAGAAGGTGCTAATCCGGAAAAAATAAAAGAACAACTCGCTGGAATGAACATATTGGTGGAAGATTGGGGTGGAAATTTCCAAAGCCAGGAAATTAGCGCAAAACAAGGAATAAATGTAGATGAACTGCTGGATAAGGTTCTATTGGAATCTGATCTGCTCGAGTTGAAAGCAAATCCGGCAAAAGCAGCGAGCGGTACCGTAATTGAAGCATCGCTGGATAAAGGGCGCGGATATGTAGCAACGATTTTGGTGCAAAATGGAACTTTAAAACAAGGCGATCTATTGGTTTCCGGACAACATTACGGCCGTATTAAAGCGATGTTTAATGAACGCAATCAACGCGTAAATGTAGCTCCTCCGTCAACACCCGTATTGATATTGGGATTGAATGGCGCGCCGCAAGCCGGTGAAACTTTCAAAGTTTTTCAGGATGAATCTGAAGCAAAAGAAACCGCAAACAGAAGATCGCAAATATTGCGTGAGCAAGGTATTCGTGCCAAGAAACATATTACTCTCGATGAAATTGGACGTCGTTTGGCATTGGGTAATTTCAAACAATTAAATCTCCTTATCCGCGCCGACGTGGATGGTTCTGTGGAAGCGTTGAGTGATTCTTTACAAAAATTAAGCACTGAAGAAATTGCAGTAAGTGTGGTTCACCAGGGTGTGGGTCAGATAACAGAAACTGACGTAATGCTGGCAACTGCGTCTGACGCAGTTATTATTGGATTTAATGTGCGCCCGTCATTGCAGGCTTCCAAAATTGCTGAACATGAAGGGGTGGAAATTAAAACTTATTCTATCATTTATGATGCAATAGATGAGGTGAAGAGCGCAATGGAAGGAATGCTGGAACCTAAGATCCAGGAAAAAGTGCTTGGTATTGCCGAAATAAAGGAAACTTACAAATTTGATAAAGCCACGGTTGCAGGATGTATGGTAGTGGAAGGTAAAATTGCGAGAAATAATCGTATTCGTTTGGTAAGAGATGGGATCATTATTCATACAGGTGAACTGGGTAGTTTGAAACGCTTTAAAGACGATGTAAAAGAAGTAACGAATAATATGGAATGTGGTATGATCGTCAAAAATTATAACGATCTGAAACAAGGCGATATGATTGAAGCATTTGAGGAAATAGAAGTGAAGAGAACATTGTAGGAATTGAATTTCGGTAATTGGTCGGGAAGTTTAGATCCTTTGGATAGTTAGATGGTTTAGAAATTCCGATTCGTTAAACGTTTCAGTTCGTTATTCACAATTCACTATTCACAACGGAAAAATCACAATTTCTTTAACAAAAGTGGTTCATCTTTTAACTTTCCAAAAAAATAACTCCCGCTTTACAGATGTATTTTTGACCAAACATTTTTAGAAATTGTGAAGGCGTCTTCCTGCAATTCCAAATAAAAAAAATTCGATGAAAAAAAGTTTGTTTTCGCTCTGCTTTCTGGCAATCACTTTTGCTTCTTTTGCCCAAACAAAAAAAGTTGTCGCGGATAAAATAATCGCAACAGTAGGCGACAAAATCATTCTAAAAAGTGATATTGAAAACAGCATTCATGATATGCAGCGTCAGAATATTGATGTTCCGGCAAATGCCTCCTGCCTGCTTTTACAGCAAGCTCTTGCAATGAAAGCATTGGTCTTACAAGCGGATAAAGACTCGCTTCCCGTTTCGGATGAAGATGTAAATGCCGAGATCGACAACAGGGTTCGTTATTATATAAATACTTATGGTTCTAAGGAAATCCTGGAGCAAATAGCCGGAAAGACCGTTTTTCAGTTGAAAGAGGAATTCAGACCGGTGATCCGTGATCAGAAACTGGCACAGGCAGAAAGGGATAAAATCGTAGGCGATGTTAGAATTACACCAAAAGAAGTAGAGGCTTATTATAACAAAATTCCAAAAGACAGTTTGAAATTTTATGAATCGCAACTTGAGGTTGGGCAGATCGTCATTTACCCAAAAGCCAGTCGTGATGTGGAAAATTATGCAATAGATCAATTGAAAGAATATAAAAAAGAGGTTGAAGACGGAAGCAAAAAGTTTGAAACGCTGGCATCCCTTTTTTCAGACGATCCGGGAAGTAAAGACAATGGTGGGTTGTATGAAATAAACCGTAATGAAAAGCAATGGGACCCTGTTTTTCTTGCTAAAGCATTCAGTTTGAAAGACGGGCAGATCTCCAACGTTTTCAAATCGAAATTCGGATATCATATAATTCAAATGGTAAGCCGTCGTGGTGATGATGCGACAATCCGCCACATCTTAAAAATTCCGCAAGTAAGTTCGATAGAAATTAACGCGGCAAAAGAGAAACTGGATTCTATCAGAACCCAGCTGGTAAAAGGAACAATTTCATTTGGCGAAGCGGTGGCAAAATACAGCGAGGATGATAACAGTAAGTTTACCGGAGGCCGCATTACCGCTAATGATGGCAGTGGAAGTACATTATTGACCATTGATCAATTGGATAAAGACCTGGTGTTAATGCTTAAAGATTTAAAAGTAGGCGAATATTCAGCTCCCACAGAATTTATGGACCAATCTGCCCGCAAACCAGCGGTAAGAATTGTTGACATTTTAAGTAAAACAGAACCGCATCGTGAAAATCTGAAGGATGATTATGATAAGGTCGCCCAAAGAGCATTGGAAGAAAAGAAAAATGGCGTTCTTGATGAATGGTTTAATAAAATGATCCCGACTTTTTATATAAATATTGCCAAGGATTATGCGTCTTGCCCTGAGGTAGAAAAATGGACAGAAAGTAGTGTGACCGCTACTAAATAATCTGTAATCTGAACCGGCAAACAAACAAATACTGATATTTCCGGATTTATTCTCTTACACAAGCTTCAAAGGACTTCCTTTTTTTACGGTTGCTGCAATCCACATTAATGCAGCTCCCATAATAATGGCAGAGTAGAATAATATAATGTTTGCATAAGGCAAAGGTTCAAAATTTAATACTTCAAGCCCTTGAGCCATTAGGATAAATTCCTGCAACAGCACACCTATAGTAAAAGTAATTACTCCCCCACGAGAAATATTTCCTCCCCTTTCGCTTAAAATCTGGTTGATATAACCGAGAATGAAAAATGAAATAATACCCAGAAAAGATAAATGAAGATAGCCGATGACGATTGGCCGGAATCCAAATGCATAATTACTGAAAAAAGGAATTATAGAAAATGTCTGTAAAACGATTTTCAGGATAAAAGCAATTGCTGCCATCGTCCATAAATACCTGGTTGTTGCGGTAACCTTTCTCGGAATATTTTTTTTGACAGCAGGGAATAACCTGATAAAGTAAAACAAAACCAGTAATTGAAGCGTTGCGGAAATATTTGCAAGCAAATGCAATGAGCGGGGCAACTTTAACCAAAGGATGGATAAGAGATAAGTTGGCGCTACTGTAATCGCCATGATAATAAATAAGTGTTTATTAATGGCGACTGTTGGCAAAAATCCTTTGGTAAACAAGTAAGAAAACAGCAAGCCAAAGCAAACAAATAAGAACCAGCCATTATATTGAAAATGAAGAAAGAAATATAAAGCAGCAAAATAATAATCTTGCACGGTACTAAAATTTACCATTAAATAAGCAAGCGTAATTTCCCCAATACTGGCAATCGCCATGAGAACTAAACCTGCTTTAAACCATTTCGGAGCATATGAGCCGTCGGTTACTTTCTCGAGATCGAACCAATAACAGAAAATAAAAACCCAGGAAAGCAGTATCGATAACATTGAAAATGCAATAGAGAAATAGCTATAACCCTGGATAATAAAACTAACGAACATTCCATAAGCAGTAATACACCCGGTAATCAATATCCAATTATACTTACGGTAATTCGTCGATACATCTTGACGGGTTAGATAATTTACCATCAAAACCATCAGCGCGATCGTGACCCAGCCCATAAATGCAAAGTTGGAATGCGCATACAATAAATGCTTTTGATTTACGACCGGAAGCGGAAAATTTATTTTATACCTCATCGTGATTCCCGCCAACGCCACAACGCAGAAGTTAATAATTGCAATTTGAATCCATGTTTTTACCGGAAATAAATTTTTCGTCATATGTGTCAAGATAATCAATAATTAAGCCGTTGCAAAAAAAATAAATGTAGTTGGTATGAAATGTGATAGAAATCACTCAAGCGCTTTCTTCTTTATGATTAATGTCATAAAAAATAGTATCTTGGTTTCTGTAATATTGCAAATTAAAATAAAAACTTATCGTTATGAAAAAAATGATTCTAATTTGTTCTCTGGCTTTTTCTTCCGCCGTTTTTTTTGCATGCAATGGTTCTGGCAATAAGGAAAACGATACTGCCACAACTGATACCTCAACCGCTACTACCAGTGCCACAGACACAGGCACAACAACAGCCAACGGAAATCCGTCTTACGATCCCAATCGTGGAGAAGGAAAATTTCATGACGTCAAACTGAGTGATAAACTCGATCCACATGAGGCAGAAGAAGGACAAAAAATCTATGAATTAAAATGTTCTTCATGCCATAAACTTACCGACGAGAGATTGGTTGGCCCGGGATGGAAAGGCGTAACGCAAAGACATAAACCAGAATGGATCATGAATTTTGTAACAAATACCGATGATATGCTGGATAAAGATCCTAAGGCGCAGGCGATGCTTGAAATTTGTATGGTACGTATGCCAAATCAGAATTTGACCGATGACCAGGCACGTGAAATTCTTGAATTTATGCGCAAAAATGACGGCGTAAAATAATTTTTTCATTTTTATAAATACAGATTGTCCGGGTATAATAACTTTTATACCCGGTTTTTTTGTATAAATATTGATGTTGGTATTCGCAACAAACCAATAAATAACGAAGATTCTTATTCGCCCAGACCACATTGTTTTATTCGTCAGGACAACGTCGAATCAGATATTAAATCTCTTTAGGATTTTCAGCTAAAGCACCGGTATATTTTGTTTTACATTTGCGTTCATGTCTGTCAGCGTTTCCAATCTTACAAAAATTTATGGCCGTCAAAGAGCAGTTGACGATATTTCATTTGCATTAGGTAATAAGGAAATTGTAGGTTTTCTCGGGCCAAACGGTGCCGGAAAATCGACGACAATGAAGATCATTACCGGGTATCTTGCTGCAGATTCAGGAAATGCTGAGGTGAATGGAATTACTGTAAATATTCATCCTATCGAAGCAAAAAAACAAATCGGGTATTTGCCTGAAGGAAATCCGCTTTATTATGAAATGTATGTGCGCGAATATCTTCAATTCATTGCCGGAATTCATCAGTTGAAAAACGGAGTCAGCACAAGAATCGAAGAAGTAATTGATCTTACAGGACTGCGGATTGAAAGCAATAAAAAGATCGGGCAGTTGAGCAAAGGATACAAACAAAGAGTTGGCTTGGGTGCAGCACTGATTCATGATCCGAAAGTATTGATCCTGGACGAACCGACAACCGGCCTGGACCCGAATCAGATTATTGAAATACGCCAACTTATTAAAGACCTTGGGAAAAATAAAACCGTACTTTTTTCGTCTCACATCCTTCAGGAAGTTGAAAGTATTTGTGACAGAATTATTATCATCAACAAGGGAAAAATTGTGGCGGACGATACCTTGACCAATCTCCAATCGTCCAATAAAAATGCGCACGTTGTAATCGTTCAATTTGCCAGAAAAATAAATATTCACCTGTTAAAGAATCTTGCCGGCGTTGAGCAGGTGGAAGAAAAGGAAAATCAATATCATATACAAACTGCAGATCCTGATAAAGTGAAAAAACTGTTATTAGAGTTAAGTCTTGCAAGTAACCTGGACATACTTTCATTACAAAGCAAAAGCAAAAGTCTCGAAGAAGTTTTTCGCAATCTCACTGTGTAGTGATAAATTACTCAGATGGCTTTCGCGTGAAAATTGGCGTAATTCGTCTCCAAAAATTTTTGAGCAATAATAAAAGTGCTAAACGCTACTTTTGTTAAAAAAATAATGAAAGCAATTCTTTTCATTTTAATTTCAATGTGTATCGCACCATCTTTATTTGCTCAAAGAATATTAGGAAACTGGAAGGGGAATATTGATATAAACGGTGCCGAACTTCCGATTGTGTTTCATTTTACCAAAGACGATTCAGGAAATATTGCCGGTAAATGGGATAGCCCAAAACAAAATGCGAACGGATTGCCTTTTAGCGCAATTCATGCTACCGGCGACAGTATTGATTTGGAAATAAAAATGATTGCAGGATCTTACCGCGGTACGTTTGTAAATAATGATTCAATTTCAGGCATTTGGAATCAAAATGGCCATGAAATGCATTTAAATTTTTCAAGAACTACTGAAAATGACGAACCGCAAGGAACTGTTTCTGTTTATCCGAATGAAAAGGAAATATCTATTACTTCCGCAGCCGGAAACAAACTTTATGGGACTTTATTATCTAAAAATAAAGATCAAAAAATAGCAATTATAGTTGCTGGTTCAGGACCGACTGACCGGAATGGAAACAGCGCCATTAGTGCCCCAACAAATGAATATCAATTACTGGCGCACTCTTTAGATTCTCAAAACATTGCTACTTTTCGTTATGACAAAAGAGGTGTTGCAAAAAGTGTAGTTCCCAATTTTAAAGAAAGCGATCTCGTATTTGACGACTATGTGAAAGATGCTGAAGACATTTTTGACTATCTGCATGACACACTTGGTTTTAAAAATATTTTTTTTATAGGCCACAGTGAAGGTTCATTAATTGCTCTGCTCGCTTCTCAAAAAAAGAAAGTCGCCGGTTATATTTCTGTTGCCGGCGCAGGACGTCCTATTGATGTAATATTAGAAGAGCAATTGCAAAAGCAACCCTTGACGGATTCAGTAAAGCAACAAATACCGCTAATCTTTAATCAGCTAAAAGAGGGAAAAGAAGTAAATGATTTTCCGCAAATACTTGCACAACTTTTCAGAAAATCAATTCAGCCATATATGATTTCGTGGTTGAAATATTCTCCCGAACAAGAAATAAAAAAGCTGGAATGCCCGATTTTGATCCTCCAGGGCGGCTGTGATATACAGGTAAAGGTTACCGATGCCAATAATCTTCATAATGGCAATAAAAAAAGCCAGTTGGATATCATTCCGAATATGTCGCATACTTTAAAAAATGCCGGCAAAGACTGCGTGGACGAAAACAAAACGTACACGGATGGCTCAATGCCAATAGATCCGGTTTTAGTAAGTGATATCGTGAAATTTATAAAAAAGAATTAATCCTCTTTTCCGGCAAATGCTTCGCCTATGGAACTTACTGAAATAATTAAAAATAAAATCAGGCAACAAGGGGCTATCTCTTTTCATGATTTTATGGAAATGGCCCTGTATTATCCCTCGTTGGGATATTACAATTCTCCCAGGAATAAAATCGGCCCGGAAGGCGATTTTTATACCAGCCCCGTTTTAAGTTCTTTATTCGGAGAAATGATTGGCAAGCAAATGGAAGAAATGTGGTTTTTGCTGGATAAAAAGCCTTTTACGATTGTGGAATACGGCGCCGGAACCGGCGTACTTGCAAATGATATTCTTCATTATCTTAAAAATAATATTCCTTTATATGAGCAGCTGAATTACTGCATTATTGAAAAAGGTGAAAAGATGCGGCATCTCCAAAAGGAATTATTGAGTGAAAAACTAAGTTGGTATGATTCTGTTAAAGAAATTCCTTCAATAAATGGCTGCATCTTATCCAATGAATTGCTTGATAATTTCCCGGTGCATAAAGTGATGATGAAAGATGAACTTATGGAAGTTTTTGTGGATTATAAAAATAATTTTGAGGAAGTTTTAAAACCCGCTGATGAAGATTTAAAAAATTATTTTAGTGAGCTGGATGTTGTTCTGCCTAAAGGTTATTGCACGGAAATAAACCTGGATGCAATTCGATGGCTGGAAGACATTTCTGAAAGTTTGCAATCTGGTTTTGTGCTTACGATTGATTACGGCTTTTCGTCCGCTGAATTATATAGCGATAAAAGAAGTGCCGGTACAATTCTCTGTTATAAAGGACATGAAGTAAATGATTCACCTTATGAAAGTATCGGCTCGCAAGACATTACAGCCCATGTTAACTTTTCAGCGTTAGCGCTTTCGGGCGAGAAATTGGGTTTAAAATGTTGTGGATTTACTTCACAGGCGAATTTTTTGCGATCATTAGGTTTAATGAATTATTTAAGAAGGTTAGAAATGGAAAATAAAGATTCGGGGAATAAAGATTTTATTTTTCAAATCAATAAATTGCTAGTGGATATGGGAAATAAATTTAAAGTTCTTATACAGCAAAAAGGTGAGAAATGCAGGATTCTCACCGGAATGCAGTTTGCCAATCCTTATCCTTAATTTGAACGTAACTGTTTTCGAAAACCTTTCGTTAATCTAAAAATCTGAAGGAAAAGTTTCAGGCACTTTTCTTCTGTCTGGATGCAAAGGCAACGGATGCAAAGCGGTGGACTGATCTATATAAACAAAGGCATCGTATCGCTGCGGCAATAATGACGGAACATAATTCCCATATTTTTCCATCGCCGGATCATAAACAACACCAATTGCCCGGTGAGGAATTTTATTAAGATATGCTTCATCAATATCCTGGCTAAAAAGGAGATATCGGTTGTGATTGCTTTCTTCATGTAATCTTCTTTCAATACTGCCACTTCTTGCTTGCGGTACTTCCATTACTTCCATCGGAGCGCCCCATTCTTCACCCGCGATTACGGT
>JAICYZ010000172.1 GCA_025933935.1 Chitinophagaceae bacterium | reverse complement strand
TTTGCATAATCATCACAAATGGCTTTGTATTTTACAACATACTCACGCAATTGGTTTTTATAATCTTCCTCCATAAAAGGAATTGCCTGCAACGCCGTTTTTATCGCACCTCCTCCGTACCTGCTGCCGCTCATATTTTTTAGTGACTGCCAGATGGCTTCTTTAAATACATCGGCATATTGTTTATCGTGTGTGGTGATGTATAACTGCAGCGCCGCATTTATTTTTAAGGCGCTTCCAAACATTTTGGCAAACCTGGAAGTATCTTTTTTGCTGATGCTGTCATCTTCATTCCACAATTGTTTTGCATAGAATAAACTTTGCTGCGACAATGTATCATCAAAACCCTTTAATGCACGGCTTGATGCAGCCAAAGCAGCGGCAGTATAATAATCAAGGAAGGTGGTTCTTTCAGTGAATGCCCAACGGTCGTCTAAAGTGCCGCTGCGATTGCCTTTTACTTCGTAAGGTTTTAATGTTGAATCATAAAGCAGATTGTCGGTTTCATCCACCGCATCACCCAGATGAGTATATTGATGCAGATTAGGAACAACAATACCTCTAACAGGATGGCCAATATTTTTCACCTGTGCCACTACATTTAATGTTCCGTGTTCAATCTGTTGCAGCATATCCGGCTTGCCATCGGGACGATGAATATCTACATAACGCGTTGGATAATCAACAAAAGTTTCATCTCGTGTTGGTTTAAATTTTTCCCATGCATCAACCAAAGCCAACAGCACATTGCAATGCGAGCCGGTTTGAATATCAAAATCACCGGCATCAAACCAGCCACCCATAGCCATACCGGGAATACGCTCAAGCGGTTTGTATCTTGTTTGTGTTGACGGCCCCATACTGTAACCATCAAAATGTTGAATATTCGTTGGTGCCTGTAATGCATCATCTAAAAACGGCGCCCCATGCCAAACCCGATACGCTTCGTTCACCTCCATGTGATCCATCTGCACCGGAAACCAAACGTCTAAAGTGGGATGCCAGGTATTATCGTACACATTCGAAGCAATGGAAAATGTATTTGTTTTTTGATCGCCATATTGAATAAAATACAGGCCCGGTTCTTTTACAGAACTGAAATCAAACTTTGCATAATTGTATCGAAAATATCTTCCCCAAACTTTTACCTCGCCTTTCAATTTCTCCACATTTTTTCCATCAGGCATCACCTGGAAAAGTGAAGCAGTTTTTAAAGGTGTATCATTTTTATCCAACTCAATCACAGCAACTTTTTCCTGCGAAGGATTATATCCAACTTGCGAAAAACCAATGTTCGGTTTGCGCTTCCAATTGGGAATGGCGTTGGGTTCAACATACCATGATAACACTTTTCCGGTTTTATTTGCAGGCAATAAGCTACGCACGATGAACCAACCGTTTTGTGCCAAATTGCGGCCATCAAACAACATCAAATTTTCGCCCGCTGTTTCAGAAACAATCTTCACTTTACGTTCGGCATCTTCCGGAGCCAGCACCAATGTTTTGCCTGATACGATTGGTGATGGAACAATAAATTCACCACGGCCCCTGTCATCGAATGTTGTATGACCAGCAAACTGCGGAATCTTTTTACTGATAGGTTCTATGCTCGTTTTGCTGCTCGGATATAGTGGAAAATTTCCAGGCTTTCCATCTGCGAAATACGATTTTTCAAAATAAGCCGAAGGAAGAAATTCAAGATTGAAACCTGCATTGCCAACCAGTTTTTCCGGAACAGGTTTATCCAGATACACAGATATTTCAACCCCTTTATCCTTTGCCGTAACCACCACACGTGAATTAAAATCATATTCTTCATAACGCAAACCAACTTCTATGCTGTTGTTTTTTCTATCCACTTTCCTGCTGATGGTTTTCGGAATCAGGTCCCATTGTTCTGGTGTGTTTTGAAGACGTACAGCGCCGCCGGTAGCGGTTCTTACTCCGTGATGAATCAATTCAATGGCTGATGTTTTTTCATCAAAGAACATACCGCTGTAATCATAATTGAACACCAACACATTCACGCCGGGCTTTGCAAAATACCCGGAATCGTTTATCTGTAATTGTTGTGCCGATGTTTGCAACGAAACAAAAGCTGCAAATAAAAACAAGGGTGTTGCTAAAAATAATTTCTTTAAGATGGAATTGAATTGCATAATATCCGGTTTTAGTAAGAAGTAATTTTTTAAAATATTCATTGAACCCTGAACCAGTCAAAATCTACATAACCACCTCGTTGTTTTGTAGCATAATTGAAAAGGCAAAATTTATTTCCTGTAAATATTTTTAAGCTGAACCGCATCATCAAATCTTCACCGATGGATTTAAAATTTTTGTTGTCGGTGCTGTATTCGAAACTTGCTTTTGAAGTTGCGTTAGACGCAAGCGTTCTTAAATAAATTGTTGAAGCATCAATGGCAACAGAATCAATGACCTTTCCATTGTTCACCATCAAAATAAATTTCCTGCTTTTTTCTTGCTTTACTGCAATGAAGGCATACGGGTCCTGGAAAACTGCAAGCCCTGCAATGTCGCCATCTTTCATGTTGCTCACGTCCATTTTTGTTGTTGCAACAGTTGGAATAGTTTGGTCGCGCTTTGCAAAGGGCCGTTGTGTAAGTGTATTGCGGGCCATTCGAAAATCTGATGTGATAGTAGCTGTATTCAATCTTAAAAACCCAGGTCTTTTTGTAAGCGACCATTTCGATGCATCAGGGTTATGATTCCAGCCCCATTGCATGCCTAATTTTGTATCATCAAATTCGTCTGATTTTGGAAAATCTTTTATGGGATAAGTTCTACCAACGTTTGGTTTTTTATAAGTGGTTACCGCTTTGCCATTTACGCCAATCATTGGCCAACCGTCAACCCAGATGACAGGTTGCAAAGAAGGAAACCTTCCAAACGGCCCGCTGTCCACAAATAATATGGTCCACCATTCACCGGTTTGCGTTTGAATTAATGCACCTTGATGAATGCCATAATTAATTCCTTTTGTGGTATCATAAATAAGCAATTTTTGTTCGTAAGGGCCGTAAATATTTTTAGAACGAAGCGCAACCTGCATTCCATCACGGCCGCCGTAAGTGCAGTACAAATAATAATACCCGTTGATTTTATACACATGAGTCCCTTCAAGACCTTTGCGGATATCGCCGGTGTAAACCAATGAATCCGGTCCAACGGCAACAAGGCTGTCATTTACTTCAGTGATGGAAATTTTGCTGTAACCTTGTGCGATATACACCTTCCCGTCATCATCAAAAAATAATCCGGGGTCATAAAATCCTTTTGGTAAATGCGTAATATGCCACGGCCCTTCGGCTTTATCTGCTGTCAACATGAAGCCGCCTTCATTCAAAGTGATAAAGAGTAAATAAAATTTTCCGTTATGATATTTTATGCTCGTAGCCCATTGTCCGTGCCCGTATCGATTGCAACCATCTAAATCATAACATTTACTGAAATCAAAACGAGGAACGGCATTGCTGCAATATTCCCAGTTCACCAAATTATGCGATTTTAAAATTGTGACGCCGGGAAAAATAAACATCGTCGTCGTCACCATGTAATACGTATCGCCAACACGAATTACATCAGGGTCAGGAAAATCAGCAAAAATCAATGGATTCGTGTAAGTGCCGTTGCCATTATCGCTGTGAATGTTTTGAGCATAAACATTCAAAGACAAAAAAGATAAAATGAAAATAGCTGTGCTGATTTTTTTCATGTTGAATAATTCTTTTAAAAACCTTTTCTATTCAATTTCCTGTATTTTTTATTCATTTATTTTTTACCAAACGAACATAATAAACCGGCCCTGCTGAGCTTCCGTTTAGTGCTACAAATTTTACCCGCACGTCACCTTTATCTTTTACCATTTCGTCCGGTATCGCATAAGTTACTTCTTTGAATTGCGACAAATTCCACCGGCCCGTATTATCTTCTGTTGCTAATTTTTTGTCATCAATGTAAATGTCAAATTTGTGGCTACCCCATTCCGCGCCCCAATAACGGACCATCAGGCTCAAATTCGTTTCATTATTCGTTGATAAGTTGTAACTGAAATACCCACCGTTAAAGGCTTCCCGAAACATTTGATCCTGGTTGTTGCCTGCTTTTGATTTTTCACTTTGCATGGCATGGTCCACTTCAGGTTGTTGTTCGCCGGGGTTTACAAAATCAACAGTTCGTTTTTCCAGGTCGAGCTTTTCTTTTTCAGATGCGGTGATCGAATCAATATACTGTTGATAACCTTCTTTGCTCAACGCCATCCAATACATCATATAACGGGCATCATATATCTGGTAGAAAGGTTGCAGTTCGATCTTAATTGGATTAATAACTTTTACATTTTTAACGGTAAAGTGAAGCGGCTCATTTTTTACCGGCACTAAATCATGAGTTATTGATGAAACATTATCCGCAACAAAAATCGGCGCTTGATCGACCGGTAATTTTTTTCCACTGGGAATATGTCCCCAGCGGCTGTCGTCTGCTATCAATCCTTTCAAATCTTCTGTTCCGGTTTTTGCAGCCAGCAAGATCGGCCCATGCATGATGGCGATGTATTGAGGAACATTTGGAATATGCGAAATGGTGTTATGCATCGGCAATGTAATTTCTATTACATCGCCTTTTTTCCAATTGCGACTGATCGTTACGTAAGAAGAAGGATGATTTTTAATGGAAACATCCTTACCATTCACTTTGATTTTTAGTGCGCCATCTTTTACCCATGAAGGATAACGAATCATTAAATTGAATGACGAATTGCCTTGCGTGATAGCGAGTTTTGTTTTTTCCTCGAAAGGAAATTTTGTTTGTTGAATGAGTTGTATTCCTTTTTCTTTCCAGTTTAATTCCGATGGTATAAACAGGTTTACGAACAATGAATCGCCGGAATGTGTATAAATAAATTCATTGTATTTGCCATGATTTTCCATGCCCGTGCCGACGCAACACCACATCGCTTCATTAGGCGCAGAATACACTTTATAACTTCTCGGGCGAACGGGAGTGAAATAAACGTAGCCGCCGGTTTCAGGATTTTGAGTGGATAGGATATGATTGTAAATCGTGCGCTCATAATAATCTGCATATTTGGCTGAGGGATTTTTTCTGAACAAATCTTCCGTGAGCTTCAGCATGTTGTTGGAGTTGCAGCTTTCCGGACCTTCCACATCATTTATAAAATCAATGCATGATGAGGCGCTTGGAAAAAATTCACGGCGACTGTTTCCGCCAAAAGCTAATGTGCGATTGGTTGTGACCGTTTGCCAGAAAAAACTTCCTGCATCAGCAAATTTTTTATCGCCGCTCAATTCACCAATTCTTGCAAATCCTATTGCCTTGGGCACCTGCGTATTCGCATGTTTATTATCCAGGTTATCGATGCCTCGAGACATTGGATCTAACAACATGTGGTGCGAAAATCTTTTTGCAGCAACTAAATATTTTTTATCACCTGAGATGGCGTAAGCATCCGCCAGCACTTCATCCATGCCGCCCTGTTCGGTATCAAGCATCGTTTGCATTTGCGCATCTGTAAGGTTTGACGTAATATTTATCGCCCAATCGCAAAAATGTAAAAACATGTTTTTTGCTTGTTTACTGCCGCCATATAACCACGCATCTCTTAAACCTGCGTACATTTTATGCACATTATACCAGGGCACCCATCCCTCGTGAAAGGCTTTAAAATCGCCATCCTGCACCGATTTCCAAACAGCAGCGCTATTTGGTACACCACCCACATAACCAATACCCCAAGTTTTATTATTTTTTGCATTCGCATCCTGGCACTTTTGCAATTCAGCAATCATGTACAACATTCTTTTTTTGCACTCGGCATTTCCTGTAGCGGTATTAATTGCCATCGCCGTTAAATAATGTCCTCCAATGTGCCCGTCTAACCCGGCCCAGTTTGTATAGCTGGAATCTTTTGGTTGCAATCCCGCTTCTTTCAAATAAGGGGCTAATAAACGGTCAACTTTATATTCCAAAAGTGTTTTGATATTGAGATCGCGGGCACGTTTGAAAGGCCCGTCCAATAATTTTACATCGCCTAAATTAAATTCGTTAGGATACAATTTTTCCTGTGCATGCACATTCGCGATGCTTAAAACAAATACCAAAATGGCTACCAGATATTTCATCGTTATTTTATTGACATAGGTTCGTACTCATCAATCTCATATTTAATCAACTTTGATTTTCACCTGCTTCAGATCTTTTGCATCAGAACTCGTACCGTACCAAACATCGTATTCTCCCGGAACTATGTCCATTTGATAGGTATTGCCATCGTAAAATTCGAAACTATCATATGGTAACTCTATCATAGCTTCTCTTGTTTTTCCTGCAGGTATTTCAATTCGTTGAAACCCTTTTAATGTCTTTATTAAACCAGTGGTGTCGTTTACTTTTCTTAAATACACCTGCACGACTTCAGTTCCATTTCTTTTGCCGGTGTTGGTAACCGGAAAGGTAAGCTGCACGTTGTCACCTTTTTTAATTTCTGTTTTGTTTAATACTGCATTGCCAATGGCAAATGTGGTATAACTGAGTCCATAACCAAAAGGGAAAAGCGGATCAGACATATACCGGTAAGTTCTGCCTTTCATTGAATAGTCTTCAAAGCCCCGCAGCTGGTCAATATTCTTATAGAAAGTAATGGGTAATTTTCCCGAAGGGTTATAATTTCCAAAAAGTACATCTGCAACCGCTTTTCCTCCCTGTTCGCCTGAATACCAGGCCTGCAATATGGCATCGCAACTTTCGGTTTCAGGAACCATTCCTATAGCGGAGCCGGAGCAATTGACGAAAATAATTTTCTTGCCGGCTGCCCTTAAAGCTTTTAGACAGTTGCGTTGCACATCCGGAAGTTCGATATTGGTTCTGTCGCCACCTTTGAATCCTGGTAGATGCACAGGCATTTCTTCCCCTTCAAGCCTCGGCGAAATGCCGCCCACAAATATCACTACATCTATCCCTTGTAGTTTTTTTATGAGACTGTTATATTCTACCGGTACTTCTTTTCCAAAATTAAATCCGAGGCTTGCGGTCCAGTTGTCGATCTGCGTGAAACGGGCTTCTATTTTATATACTTTACCCTTTTCAACTTTATACGTAAACTTGTGAGGTAATGCTCTCCACATGCGTGAGCGCCCAATGGTATCGCCATTTACTATTAATTGAAAAGCGCCACAGGCTTCTGTGTTGAAGGCAATTTCACCTGATTCTGCAGGCTTGAAATTTGTCTCATAGATAGCAGAAAAATTATCTAAATGCACGCCTGGCGCAAATTCATGCTGTCCCAAAACGTTAAGCTGAACGGGGTTGGTTATTTGCTGTGTAATTACCGGTTGGCCATCAAAGTGTCTGTTATTCCAATAGGTAGCTTTCAACCCGGTTTTGCCATCAATAGAACATTGCCCAAAGGCATTTTCGGTAACCATTGTATCCACCATATCGCAACCATTAGTATAAAATACTTTTTTTGCCGGGATTGTGGAGCGGATGCCCTCAAGAATTGTAACGGTGGTGACAGGAGTACCATTATAATTGCCCCACATCATCTCTTTATTATCCGCATTGGGACCAACAACTGCAACTCTTTTAACCGATTTGGATAATGGTAAAATATCATTTTTATTCTGCAACAGGGTCATAGATTGAAGCGCCATATCCAGTGCGAGCTTTTGATGCGCTGGTGAATTCACAACGGACATAGGAATTTTAGACCAGGAGACTAAAGAATCGTTATCCATTTCGCCCAAATCAAAACGGCCTTCCAGCAAGCGCATCAAATGGGTGTGTACGTTCTCTTCTGTTATCAGACCACGTCTTACAGCATCCGGAATTTCTTTGTAAGCGTAATTATAACCACATTCCACATCAGTGCCTGCCAGCGAGGCTTTGGCAGCTGCATGCGTAGCATCAGAGGAAATTTTGTGGCTTGTATAAAAATCAGAGATGGCACCGCAATCTGAAACAACCATATATTTAAAACCCCAGTCATCGCGAAGGATTGTTTGTAACAACAGGTTATTACCACAGCATGGTTCATCATCCAGCCGCTGATACGCGCACATTACTTCACGAACATCGGCCTTTTGTACGACGGCTTTAAATGCAGGTAAATACGTTTGCCATAAGTCTTCTGGACGCACATTATTCAAATTAAGCTGGTGGCGGCTCCATTCAGGACCAGAATGTACAGCAAAATGTTTGGCACAGGCTAACAGTTTCATGTATTTTGTATTGCTGCCCGCACCTTGCAAACCCTCTACCACCGCTATCCCCATGCGCGAGGTAAGATAAGGATCTTCTCCATATGTTTCCTGTCCGCGACCCCAACGAGGGTC
>JAICYZ010000171.1 GCA_025933935.1 Chitinophagaceae bacterium | reverse complement strand
TGCCAACGGAACAAGGATACTTCTTAATTCAAAAAGCATAAACACAAAAAGCATTATGCCAAAAAGAGTAACTGTTGACCTGAAAAAGAAGGGATATTTTTTTTGCATAAATAATGAATGTGCTTTGATAAAAAAAAGAAAGAGAAATGAAAGGATTGCACTTATTTTTCTAAAATATTTTAGTAAAATAAAACAAACAGAAGCACACAAAAAATTTTATCTGTTTCATAAAAAAACCTCACAGGTTTTAAAATCTGTGAGGTTTGTGAAACCGAAATTAGGTTATTTATTCTTTTACTGTATTTAATTTGTATCGGCCATTTTATTATCCTCTACCCTTCCGCCACAAATAAATCTTTTTGCATAATAATGATCATCGAGGCTGCTTATCGTGACTCCGTGCGTCGACGCATGCAGGAAATAATCATTCTCCAGGTAAACTCCTACATGCGAAACACCGCCATGTGTATCGAAAAAAACGAGGTCGCCTTCCTGTAATTCATCTTTATCAATATGATCAGTAGCATCGTATTGCTGACGGGCAGTTCTTGGGAGATTAAATCCATAAACAGCAAGTAAAAGGGCGCCGGTTAACGCGCTGCAATCGATTCCTCTTTTAGTAGTGCCACCAAGTTTATAACGGGTTCCGAACCAATGATCAATGAAACCGAGTAACGAAATATTTTTTAAAGACTCCACATCTACATTCATCATCATCGCATATTTGAATTGCAGTGTAGAAAGATTTTCAATTAAAGAGTGAGCAACTTCTGCTACCGGATTTACTTTTGTTACAACCGGCGCTTCGATATTTTTTATACTTTTTGTACCACCACTTTCTGTAGTTCTTAAAATTCCTTCAGGAGTAAAAGAAATGCCATCAATTAAAGAAGAGGAATTGCTTTCGCTGTTGGTAATACTTATTTTATTGACACTCGTTTGTGCATGGGCAAATTGAACGGTGCTTGCAAATATGATCGCGAGACAGGTAACTGCAGGTTTATTCATTCTTATCGGGTTATTTTTCGTTTAATTAAAAAAGAAGCAATGTGGCAGATAAAGAAGACGGCATCCCCTTTATTCTTTTTTAACACAGGCTTAGCTTTAAAGAAACGTTGAGTTTTAATTTTTATTTTCTCAAGTCGGACGAAGATAAGTTTCACGTTTTAAAAAAGCAAAAAAAAATCTACACAAAATCTTAAAAAATATTTTTGCCCCTTCTGTGAATAAATTGGCAATATGGAGGCTTCGTTTTTCACGATATTTGCATTTGAAGTTTGAGAAGTTTTTCTCGCCTCTATTTCTTGTATCTAACATCTTGTTTCTCTATGAAGTTTTCTCATCTCCATGTGCATACGCAGTTTTCATTATTGGACGGCGCTGCATCCATTAAATCGCTTTACAACAAAGCGATTGCTGATGGAATGCCTGCGCTTGCCATTTCGGACCATGGAAATATGTTTGGCGTTTTTGAATTTGTAAAACATGCGCATACGCTCAAAAATGCAGATGGTTCTTTGAAAGTAAAGCCGATCGTTGGATGTGAATTTTATATCACCGAAAACCGGCATCAGAAACAATTTACCAAAGAACAAAAAGATCCACGCCATCACCAGATATTATTGGCAAAAAATGCAGAAGGTTATAAAAATCTGACCAAACTTACTTCACTGGGATACATTGAAGGAATGTATTCAAAATATCCACGCATCGATAAAGAACTCATTCATAAATATCACGAAGGCCTTATCGCTACGACCTGTTGTCTTGGCGCTTTGGTGCCACAAACGATTTTAAAAAAAGGCGAGGCAGAAGGAGAAAATGAATTTAAATGGTGGCTGAATATTTTTCAGAAAGATTATTATGTTGAATTGCAAAGGCATGGCATTCCTGACCAGGACAAAGTGAATAAAGTCCTTCTAAAATTCGCCAAAAAATATGATGTAAAAGTTATTGCGAGCAATGATTCCCATTACGTAGATGTAGAAGATTTTAATGCACATGACATCCTGCTTTGTATTAATACCGGTGAAACGCAGGCCACTCCTGCCCTTCGTGAGTTCACAGACGATGATGTAATGATAAAAAATAAACGGTTTGCATTTCCCAACAACCAGTTTTATCTGAAAAACACCACCGAAATGCTGACGGCATTTGAAGATCTGCCACATGCATTGGATAATACAAATGAAGTCATTGACAAGATTGATGTTCTTGATTTAAAAAGAGACATTTTAATTCCGCATTTCCCGGTTCCGAAAGAATTTGAAAACCAGGAAGCATATCTCGACCATCTTACCTGGGAAGGCGCCAGGAAAAGATATGAGACAATCACGGCAGAAATTGAAGAGCGCATCAGCTTTGAATTGTTTACGATAAAAACAATGGGCTTCGCCGGGTACTTTTTAATCGTAAGTGATTTTATTGTTGCCGGTAAAAATATGGGTGTTTTTGTTGGTCCCGGCCGTGGTTCAGCCGCCGGTTCTGTGGTTGCTTTTTGCATTGGAATTACGAATATTGACCCGATAAAATACAATTTACTTTTTGAAAGGTTTTTAAATCCTGATCGTAAATCAATGCCCGATATTGATACGGATTTCGACGATGAAGGCCGACAGAAAGTGATGGATTATGTGGTGGATAAATATGGCAAAAACCAGGTAGCACAGATTATTACTTACGGCACCATGGCCGCGAAGATGAGTATTAAAGATGTGGCACGCGTAATGGATCTTCCGCTTTCAGAAAGTAATGCATTGGCAAAATTGGTTCCTGATAAACCCGGCACTTCATTAAAGAAGGTTTTGAAAGCGCCGCTTACAGGGCCAAAATCATTAACAGAAGAAGGCGTTGGTCCCGATGATATCAGCAATATTCAAAAACTGCGCGACATCTATAATGGAGAAGATATACGCAGCAAAGTTTTGCATGAAGCGGAAATCCTGGAAGGTTCTGTAAGGAATACCGGTATTCATGCTTCCGCCATCATCATTGCGCCACAGGATCTGATGGAACTGATACCGGTAGCCACTTCTAAGGATTCTGAATTGTGGCTCACGCAAATTGATGGCAGCAACATTGAAAGCGCCGGCGTTTTAAAAATGGATTTTTTGGGTTTAAAAACTTTAAGCATTTTAAAAACGGCACTGTCCCTTATCAAAAAAAATCATGGGATCAATATCGACCTTGACGCGCTTCCTTTAGATGATGAAGAAACCTATCAGCTCTTTCAACGTGCAGAAACAAACGGTACTTTTCAATTTGAAAGCGCCGGGATGCAAAAATATTTACGGGAATTAAAACCTGACAAATTTGATGATCTGATTGCCATGAATGCCTTGTACCGCCCGGGTCCTATCGCTTATATTCCGAATTATATAGAACGCAAACACGGCCGTCAGGAAATCGTTTACGACCTGCCGGAAATGGAAGAGTTTTTGAAAGATACCTATGGCATTACTGTATACCAGGAACAGGTGATGCTGCTGTCGCAAAAGCTGGCTGGATTCAGCAAAGGTGATGCGGATATCCTTCGGAAGGCGATGGGGAAAAAGCAAAGAGCCGTGCTGGATAAAATGAAAGCCCAGTTTATTGAAGGAGCTAAAAAAAATAGTCATCCGGTAAGTGTTTTAGAAAAAGTATGGACAGATTGGGAGGCATTTGCGCAATATGCTTTTAATAAATCCCACTCTACCTGTTATGCTTTGGTTGCTTATCAAACCGCCTATTTAAAAGCCCATTATCCAAGTGAATATATGGCAGCGGTGTTGAATCATGCCGGTGCAATTGAGAAGATCACTTTCTTTATGGAAGAGTGTAAAAGCATGGGATTAACCGTTCTGGGCCCTGATATCAATGAATCACAAAAAGGATTTGCGGTAAATAAAAAAGGCGAAATCCGTTTTGGATTTAGCGGGATGAAAGGCGTAGGAGAAGCAGCCATTGAAAACATCATCGAAGAACGGGAAAAGCGCGGCACATTTTCTTCCATTTTTGATATGATCAAAAGAGTGAACCAAAGAACCGTGAATAAAAAATCACTTGAAAGCCTTGCCTATGCAGGCGCTTTTGATTGTTTTAATAATTTCCACCGGGCACAATTTTTCTTCACCATTCCCGGAGAAAATATAAACTCTCTTGAAAAAATTATCAAATTTGGCAATCAATACCAGGCTCAACTTCACAATAATACCAACACGCTTTTTGGCGATTTGCAAATGGGAGAAGTAACGCCGCCAATAATTCCTGATTGCGAACCATGGCCTTTGATCCAGATGCTCGACCATGAAAGAGATGTGATCGGAATGTACCTGAGTGGTCATCCGCTGGATAATTATAAGTTCCAGATAAAACATTATAAGTTCGATACCATCGCAGATTTTAATGAGTTCAAATCGGCAGTACACCTTCATCCAAATCCTTCCCGGTCATTTAGAATTGCCGCTTTGGTTACAGAAGCGCAGCATCGCATTTCTAAGAGGGGAAATAAATTCGGTGTGATGCACCTCGAAGACTATTCTGAAAAAATGGAGTTAATGCTTTTTGGAGAAGATTATGTAAAATATAATAACTACCTGGAGCCGGGTATGGTGATTTGCATAAACGGGTCGTTTGTGCAGCGGTATCAAACATCCCCTTATGAATTTAAAATCGGCAGCATGTCGCTTTTGGAAACGGTGATGAGAAGCAATACAAAAAAGCTTCATATCGACATGAATCCTAAAGATGTGTCAAAAGATTTTATTGACTTTGTCGGAAGCAATGTTCAAAAATTTCCCGGCAACGCTACACTTAAATTTAACATATGCGATAGCCTGTCCAAACTAAAATTTGCCATGTATACCAGCCATAAGTGTTTTGAAATGAATGACGAAATGGCCAGTTATCTGCAACAAAAACCCGAATTAGACATAAAAATAGAATTAACATAATGTGGATATGCCAAATCAACATTTAGAAAGATTGGCTTTAACTTTGCCACTTAATTAACCAACAAATAATTTTCAAACAATAAAAACTTAATTATGGCTCAGGAATATACCGACGCAAACTTTAAAGAAAAAGTTTTGGATTCAGACAAATTAACCATGATCGACTTTTGGGCAGAATGGTGTGGCCCATGTCGTGCAATCGGTCCGGTAGTAGAAGAACTTTATAAAGAATACGATGGAAAGGTAAATGTGGGAAAAGTAAACGTGGATCAAAACCCGGAACTCAGTGTCAATTATGGAATTACCAGCATTCCCGCAATCTTATTTGTAAAAGGCGGAAAAGTAGTAGATAAATTAGTAGGTTCACAGCCTAAATCTAATTTTGTAAAAAAGATTGAAGCGTTAAAATAATTTTAACTGATTTGTTTTATTTCAAAAATCTCCGGTCACGCCGGGGATTTTTTTTTATCATCACATGTGCAAATCCAGCAAAGCAATAAATAACAGAGATTTTGATTCTAAACCTATTAATTTATACCTGTAATTCTTTTCCTTCATTAATGAATTTAATCAGGTTGTTAATGTGTCCATTCCAACCATTTTCGCAAGCTTCATAACATTCTATTTCAGGCACCAATCCAACATGAGTAAAATCAATTTTAGTTTGCCCTTTTTCTTCTGAAAGTTCAAAAACAACTTTTGTATTATTCCATTCTTTTTTATCCTGAAACCAGGGCAAATAACAATCGATAACTTTCCAAACCACTTTTTTGCCAGGTGTAAATTCACTGACTACAAAATCAACAAAAGAAGGTTCTCCAAACGGAACAGTAAATGTATCATTCAGTTTAGCAGCACTGCCCGAAAAATCTTTTTTCCACCAATTATTTATCTCACTGATTGTCTTTATTGCGTCTTCTGCAGAAGCATTAACTATAATGGTTCTGCGATAATTTTTGTTTTCCATTTTTATGTTGTTGTGTAAAAGTTATTCTGGTAATCCTTTTCCTTCATTAATAAACTTCTGTAAACTGATTGTTGCAAATCTTGTCCAGCCTTTTTCACAATTCCCATAGCATTCAATTTGCGGTTGCAAACCAACATGTGTAAAATCAATTACCGTTTTGTTGCCATCAGAGGAAATTTCATACACTACCTGCGTGTCGTTCCATTCTTTTTTATCTTTTAGCCAGGGCAAATAACTATCAGTTACATACCATACAATTTTTTTGCCTGGTATTGCTTCGCTTATTTTAAAATTTACCCACGTGGTTCCAAATTCGACACGAAAAGTATCGCCCAAATTCAAAGCCTTACCTGTAAAGCTTTTTGCCCACCAATCGCCTACTTTGGCGATTTTTTCAAATGCTTCTTTCGGTGATGCATTTACTGTTATTGTTCTATGAAAATCTTTCTTTTCATGGGCTGTAGAATAATTTTTGTTTTCCATTTTATTTTGTTTTAATTGTCTTGCAAAAAAAGATAAAATAAGAAGCGCAGGATTGTAAAAATCGGAAGTGCCTTAACGGAGGTAGCATGAAGTGCTATCATAAGTAATACTTTTTGCCAAAGTCGTTTATTTGTTTTTCAAATCTTGCAGGCGGCAAGCCGGTGAAGCGTTTAAAATCTTTTATAAAATGAGACTGATCGTAATAAACCTCGTAAAAATCATTCCTCGAAAATAATTTTTCATTACCGCTGATAAATCCCTGGTAGTATTGTTTGAAACGAATAATGGAACATAAATTTTTGGGGCTTACGCCCAATTTATTATTGAATTTTATGTTCAGCCAACGGCTGCTGTATCCGGTTTTCTTTTCTAATTCCTTAATCGTTATTCTTCCTTTTGAAGAAGCAATTTTTTTAATGCAATACTCAAAAATTAAATCTTCATTGCTCAGGGAAAGTTGACTGAGTAAAAATTGTTGCAATACAATTATTTTTTGTTGCAGTGCTTTGGTGTTATTTATATGTTCTATCAACCGATTGCCAATATTTCCCAAAATATCAGTTAGAGAATAAATTTGATTTTGAATATCATTGAGGGTGAAATGAAAAAAACGATAGGCACCTTGAGGATTAAACTCAACGCCAATGGTTTCGGTAGTTACATCTTCATCAGCATCTAATATCACAGGCACATCTATCAAACCTGCCAAAGTAATATCATGTTCTTTGGATAAAAATGATTTTCCATTTATTGCAGCCACAATTCCATTCTGATAAGAAACGGTGAGTTTGATATTTGCATTTGGAACAACAAGTCTCATATCCTCGATCGGCATTTTTCCGCTGCTTTGAAAAATCCACATTTTTTCAATGTAGTCTTTTAGCAAAAAATGGGGTTCAATATGGCGAAATTGTAGTAACATTTTGCTACTACCAAGGTATGTTTTTTTCAATAAAAGAAGTAATTCATACTGGCTTTTGTATCTTCTTTTAATAATTTTTATTACAGATGAAAAATGAAAAATTAGTTATTTGTCTGTTTACTGAATGCGTCAATCTTTTCCCTCAAAATTTTCTTTTTCTTTTATTTAATCAAAACAAAACTTCCTTTTAAATTATAAATCTTATCAATCGCATCCACCGCTTTCAATACCCAAACATAGTTTCCTGCAATTATTTCATTATTCTGTGAAAATCCATCCCAGCCTTTGTTTAAGTCATTTGTAGAAAAAACTTTTTGGCCCCAGCGGTTAAAGACTGTAAAGTATGAAAGCGATTTTATTGCCACATAATATGGCTTGAGAATATCATTTAAACCGTCACTATTTGGAGTAAATGCTGTAGGTACATATATAGCAGAGCCTTTGAATACGGTAACATTTACAGAAGCAGTATCAACGCATCCCTCCGACGTTTTTACTGTGAGCAAATACTTCACATCATTAGAAAGGTTACCTGTCGGATTGGAGATAAACGGATCATTCAAGCCGGTAGCTGGCGACCATGAATAAGATGAGCCGCCCGTTCCTTCCAGTTGAAAGGGCGTGTTCATTACAACCAAAGTATCCTTTCCTGCATTTGCATGAGCGGCATTGATGAAAATATTTTTAGAGAATAAAGTTGAACAACCATTTGTGGCTTCTGCCAATAATTGAACTTTATAGTTTCCTTCAGATGGATAAATATTTTTTGCAGTTTTTTGATCTGAAAAATTATGATCTCCAAAATCCCAATTCCAGTTTTTTACGGAAGTTAAATTATCGGTTTGTTCCGCTGTAAAAGTGACCGGCATATTTATACAACCATCTTTTGAATCTGCAGTAATAACAGGCCTTGGCTTAACGGTGAGGCCACTTACAAAAGAATTAGAAACACAACCTGCACTACTTGTAGCTGTTAGTTTTAAAGAGTATTCCCCGGCTGAAAGCATTGACAAATCCGGCTTTTCTGTATTTGAAATATCGTTCCCATCCACCTGCCATTGCCATTTATTTATCGTGCCAATTCCAATTGTTGCATCTACATTTATCCTTGGATTTATTGCTTCACATGTGTCAAAAACCTCGAAAGAAATATCAGGATTATCGCCTACTTTAATGATTCTTGTAAACGGTGGGCTTTCACAATTATCCATTGCTGTAATGTAATGGCTTACTTTGTAAAAACCGGTATCCGGATACACATGAGGAGGTGGATTTGCC
>JAICYZ010000310.1 GCA_025933935.1 Chitinophagaceae bacterium | reverse complement strand
GAATTGTGGCTGTTGGTGATATCTGTAACTATTCAACTACCGTTTCGCAAAAAATAAAACGAATTGTCCGCTATTACAATTTCATTGAGATAAGCGGCTGGCTTCCGGAAATTGCTGATGCACGTTTTGAAAAAAGGAAAATTGCTTTTGAAGAATTTCGTAAAAATAACTTGATGGCAGCCATTGTACCTCATGCCCCTTATTCGGTCTCTGACATTTTATGGAAAAAGATAACCCCGCTTTTTACAGGCAAAACAGTAACGATTCATAACCAGGAAACGGCCGATGAAGATTTATTTTTCAACGAAGGAAAAGGAGATTTTGTAAGAATGTTTGAGAAAATGAAAATGGATAATTCATTTTTCAGTCCGACAAAAAAAGGAAGTGTAGAAAATTATTTTCAATATTTTTCCAGGGCGAAATCTGTCATTCTGGTTCACAATACTTTTACAAAACAAGCTGATTTGGATTTTATAAATCAACATAAAAATGATGATCAGTTAATTTCATTTTGTCTTTGTCCAAATGCCAACTTATACATTGAAAATACTTTACCACCGGTTGATTTGTTTTTAAAAAATGATTGCAATATTGTTTTGGGAACTGATAGTCTTGCTTCCAATCATCAGTTAGATATTCTAGCGGAGATAAAAACGATTGCGAAAAAATTTCCTGAAATAAAAACAGAAACTTTATTAAAATGGGCAACGATCAATGGCGCAAAAGCATTGCAAATGGACGATCAAATTGGTAGTTTTCAAAAAGGGAAAAAACCAGGTGTTGTTTTGATTGAAAATGTAGAACGGGAAAGAATTATTCCGGAATCGAGGGTTAACCGGTTGATCTGAAGCATCAACAGTTGGCAAACAAATAATACGACTTTGTATTTTTCAATTACAGAAGATGAATATAACGGCGAAGTATAAACGAAATTTTAATCAACGCAAAATCTCTGTCAAAACATTCAATGTTTTCATTGTTCCAAACTCCGGTACATGCCATGAATAGTATCGTTCGAGGTTTTTTAAAATGGTCATCCTGGTACTTCTATTCATTTTAATTTCTTTTAAATCCTGCGGATGAATTGCTTTAAGTAATTCCGAAATATAAAAACTTACTTCAACCGTTAATTGATTATCCGTTGCCAATTTCTCATCAGTGAAGCTTCCTTCAGTTAAATTAAAAATGTTTCTTTCTTCAGAATAATTATCAATCAATCTGAATCCGAGAATTTGCGCAAGCTGAATTGAAAAATAAATGGGGAAGTTAGCAGCAACGGCGGCATCAGCCATATCTAAATTCAAAAATGCATCTTCACAAAAATTAAAAAGATCGTCATTGGTCTCTGGTTGTTTCAGATTTTTTTGTAACAACTCCACCATAAAAAGTGCAACAGAATTTTTAGTAACATCACTAAAAATATTTTTATACACAACATTCCATTTCAAATCCTTTATACGTTGCAGGTTTTTTAAGTCATTGTGATACACAGCCATTTCTACAATTGAAGCGGGCTGAAAAAAATGAGCTTTCGATGTTTTTCCGGAAGTGCGTACACCATTTACCATATAAGACTGGATCCCGAATAGTTCAGTAAATATTGAAGCGATGACGCTGGTTTCGCCATATTTAACAGTTCGTAAAACAATCCCTTTTGTCGAATGAATCAATGTGTAAATGCTGAAAATTGAAAAAGTGAAAATTACAGCAAACGAAGAAATAAGACCGATTTATGTTCTGTTATTTTTTATAAATATCCGCCATTGATAGAGAAATATTCAGAGCAGGGAGCGAAATAATTTCATCCTGCTGAGTATAAGAAATCATATCCCACTCTCCTTGTTCATTCTTAAAATTACACAAAACCAGATATTTTTCAGGCTCAACAAGGAGATAATAATCCAATGTTTTTATTTTCCTGTACTGGATAAATTTATCTACCAAATCCTTTGCCCTGGTGGTTTCGCTCAACACTTCAACAATTAATTCAGGTTTAAACTGAACATACTCATTTTCATTTGTTTCAGCTTCTTTTGTAATAAAAATATCCGGATAATAATATTGATTTTCATTTTCTATTTTTACTTTCATGTTTTCAATAAAAACCTCATATCCTTTATCAGACAATAAATTTTCTAAAATGCGTAAAATGTTCTTGCAAATTTTATGATGTTTTCTTGATGCTCCTGACATTTCAATTAAATTTCCATTAATAAATTCATGACGCAGTTCTCCCGCTTCTTCTATCGAAAAATATTCCTCAGGTGTATAAGTTTTATGTAATTCTAATGATTGCATGGTATTCCAAATTTAAGACAAACGGTTTAAAAAGGATAATTAATTTTTGATCAAAAATCCTTTCGACGGTCATTGCTATAACAGTGCTTTTAAAAATTACTTTGACACAGAAGTTGGATATTTGCAGCACATGCACACATTGAAAAAATCCCTTGGCCAGCACTTCTTAAAAGATGAAAAAGTAGTTGAAAAGATCGTTGCTGCTTTGATGCAACATCCGTTTAAAAATTTACTGGAAGTCGGGCCTGGTGGTGGTGCGCTTACCAAACATTTAATAAAGATTCCAAACATTCATTTTAAGGCTGTCGAACTTGATGAAGAAAAAGTAGCTTACCTTCTCAAGCAATTTCCTTCTTTGAAAACTGACCTGATCCATAAAAGTTTTTTGGAAATTGATCGTCCTTTTGATGAACCTTTTACCGTGATTGGAAATTTTCCGTACAACATTTCAACGCAGATCTTATTTAAGATTCTCGAATGGAAAGAGTATGTTCCTGCTATAATTGGTATGTTCCAAAAAGAAGTGGCAGAGCGGGCTGCAGCAAAAGAAGGCAGTAAAATCTACGGTGTTCTAAGTGTTCTTTTGCAATACTATTATAAGGTTGAATATTTATTTTCTGTCGGCAACGAATCTTTTAATCCGCCGCCAAAAGTGCAAAGCGGCGTGATCCGGTTGACACGACGTGAAAGCTTTTTGCCGGTAAAAAGCGAAAGAGCATTTTGGGTTTTGGTAAAAACGGCTTTTAATCAACGGAGAAAGACTTTGCGCAATGGTGTAAAAAGTTTAATTTCAAAAGAAGAATTGGAAGATAAATTTTTTGATCGGAGAGCAGAAACTTTAAGTGTTGAGGAATTTGCAAAGCTTACTTTTAGAATGAATTGACGATGGTCAAAGGATCAATTTAGACAAAATATAAACTCAGTTATTTCTTCGTTTGCTGCATTTTTTCATGAAATTTTACTATTTGAACATGCTTTAAAACACTGATTCAAATTCCTTCACAATTAGAATTCACTTAATTTATTTTCCCTTTCTTTAGTTGTAATTTTACAAACCGGATTCATAAATCCAATTTGTTGAATAAAATCAAATTATGCCAGACAAAAAAAATCATAAAGTAAGAATCGTTACTGCTGCTTCATTGTTCGACGGTCATGATGCTGCCATTAATATCATGCGCCGGATTATGCAAAGCAAAGGCGCAGAGATCATTCATCTTGGACACAATCGCAGTGTGCATGAAATTGTAGAATGTGCCATTGAAGAAGATGCGGATGCGATTGCGATAACCAGTTACCAGGGCGGCCACATTGAATTCTTTAAATACATGAAGGATCTGCTTAATCAAAATGGATATGAGCACATCAAAATTTTTGGCGGTGGTGGCGGAACGATTTTGCCTTCTGAAATTGCAGAACTGGAGGCTTATGGAATTACGAAAATTTATTCTCCTGATGATGGAAGAAAATTAGGTCTGGAAGGAATGATTGAAGAAGTAGTGGAAAAGGCGGAAAATCATGTGAATGGAAAATTGACGGAAAAATTGAACGGTAATGGCCACAACGGAAAATTTGTGCTGGATGAATGGAAGGATGTAAAACTGGTAGCGACTTCTATCACAGATGCAGAAAAAGGTGAGAAAATAAAAGTTTTAGAAAAGGAAAATGAACAACACAAAACAGCGCCAGTACTGGGAATTACCGGCACTGGTGGCGCCGGAAAATCTTCTGTCACCGATGAAATCGTTCGTCGTTTTTTAAAAAACTTTCCTGATAAAACGGTTGCCGTTATTTCTGTAGATCCATCCCGGAAAAAAACCGGTGGCGCTTTATTAGGCGATCGCATCCGCATGAATTCGATTCATAATCCAAGGGCTTACATGCGTTCACTGGCGACAAGGGAAAATGATAAAGCATTAAGCAATTATGTTCAGGAAGCCATTGATGTTTGCAAAGTTGCCGGTTATGATTTTATTATTTTAGAAAGTGCCGGCGTTGGACAAAG
>JAICYZ010000238.1 GCA_025933935.1 Chitinophagaceae bacterium | reverse complement strand
GTCAGTCGCTCTGAAATATTTACCACCCGTTTCCGTCGCGATATTTTGCAACAGCTTTTCATCAATAGAAACTTTTTGATTTTGCATTACAATCCCCAGAGGTGTGCTCACCGGCGTAGGTGCATAACCGTCAGTGCCGACACCAATCGTATAAACTTTTACTTTAAAAGCTTTCGCAATTTCTTTCGCTGTTGACGGGTCTATTAAGCCGCCATTGTTGATTCCATCGGTAAGCAGGATCACGACTTTACTTTTTGATTTGCTGTTTCTCAATCGGTCAACACTCGTTGCCAATCCTGAACCAATCGCGGTTCCATCTTCCAACAACCCATTTCTAATTTGTGCAATCTGCGATTTCAGTACATAATGATCTGTGGTAAGCGGGCATTGCGTAAAACTTTCACCTGCAAAAATTACCACGCCGATGCGGTCATTGGGGCGATTATCTACAAAATCCTCTGCCACTTTTTTTGCCGCTTCCATGCGGTTTGGCTGAAAATCCTGGGCAGTCATACTTCCGCTTACATCAATGCATAAAATAATGTCTATTCCTTCACCTTCGGTTTGGGTTTCATCATATTTTACCTGCGGCCTTGCAAGCGCAACAATGATGCATGCCAATGCAAACATTCTGAAAACAAAAGGAAAGTGCTGAACGGTGTTTTTCCACGATCTCGAATTTCCCAATCCTTTAGTAGAAGAAATTCTGATTGCAGCAACCTGTTTTTTTCCCTGGTGAAATTTCCAATAAATTAAAAACGGAATGACCAGGAAAAGCAGCAGCAGCCACGGTTGCCCAATGGTGATATTATTGAAATAATCAAATACCATCTTCCGGTTTTTTGTTTACAATGTTATTAATGGACGTGATCATTTCTTTTGTTTGTAAAAAAGATTTTTCATTCTCGTATGCCGGTGGAATGTATTGCGCAAATTTTACAGCATTGCCCATTCTCAGGGACGCGGCAAAGTTTGAAATCTGTTCTTTTGATAAATCGAATCCTTTCAACTCAACTAACAATTCATCTGTGGTAAGATGCAACTGGTAGGTATTTGTTTTCCTTGATAAATATCTTTTGAATATATCCGACAGCCGCGAATAATATTCTTTAAATTTATTTTGCTGCAGCAAATTTTCTTTTTCAAGATCTTTTAATAATTGCATCGCCTCATCATAGGGCGAAAGCTTTGATTCGAATATTTTTACATCCTTTTTCTTTTTGAAAAATTTAAAGAGGAAAAGAATCCAGATAATTAAAATAATAATTCCCAAAGCAACCAATGCCCACGCCCACCACGGAAATGATTTTTTTACTTCAATAATGTTTTTGATATCATGAAAAGGGATGATGCTGTCGGTAGGAGAATAAGTAACGTTTATGGCGATGGAATCGGTAAAAAGATTAAAGGTAGAATCACCGTCAAGAGTTGAAACAGACAGGGCTTGAGGCGGAATCACCTGTCTTCCTGAATCAAAACTGGTTAGAATAATATCCTGGCTAAAATTCAGATTTCCATTAGAAAATGAGGAATCAATTTTATTTCTTGTGATGACATTGAAACTTCCAAGACTATCGGGCATCGAAAACCATGCAAGCCGATACGTATTATCCGGCATCGAAAATTGTACGCGGTAAATTATCTGTTGCCCGATGAGAATATTATTTTTGTCAACAGAAGTTTTTACGGTTGGTAATTGTGCATCAGAATTCTGAAAAGAAAACAGGAAAGCAACAATCAAAATAACCACTATCCTTATATCGTAAACACAATTCTTCAAATCAGATCAATGAGTTTTTTTTCTTCTTCTAAAAAAATTTTGCAACACTTTTACATAATCTTCATCCGTGCGGATGTGCAATAATTGTGCGCCCGACTTTTTAAAAATACTTTTAGTTTCTGTACTTTGATTAATAAAGTTCTGATGATAATTATACCGCACCATTGCATCAGAAGTGTTGAGCCATTGCGCTTTTCCGCTTTCCAGATCCTGTACTTTTACCATGCCAATATCAGGTAACTGGCTATCCATTTTATCATATACTTTTAATCCAATCACATCATGCCTGTTTGCCAAAACGCGCAAACTATGTTCATAATTTTCATCCAGAAGATCGCTCATGATGAATGCAATGCTTTTCTGATTGTTTGATCTCGAAAAAAAGTTTAACGCTTCCCGAAGATTCGTTCCACTTCGTTTAGGTGAAGCCGTCAATAACTCACGCACAATAAAAAGTGCGTGTTCTTTTCCTTTTTTAGGAGGAATATATTTTTCAATTTTATCACTGAAAAATATAACACCTACTTTATCATTGTTATTAATAGCACTGAAAGTAAGTACCGCTCCAATTTCTGTGATGAGATCTTTTTTATTCTGATGAACGGTGCCAAACATAGAGCTGGCGCTAATGTCCACCAAAAGAATCACGGTAAGTTCTCTTTCTTCTTCAAACACCTTTGTAAATGGATGCGCATATCTTGCACTCACATTCCAATCAATAAACCGAACATCATCACCGTGATAATATTCACGAACTTCCCTGAACCGCATTCCTTTTCCTTTAAACGCTGAATGATACTCACCGGTAAAAAGATGCGTGGTTATCTTCTTGCTGATGATCTCGAGTTCTTTTACTTTTTTAATGATATCTGCGGTGGTTAAAGGCAATTAATTAATTATTGAATTATTAAATTATTAAGTTATTCCTCAAAATAAGAATCAACGCTATTTCTTGTTTTGCTGTTTAAATCACTATCAGCAGTCATTCACTGCTAGACTTTTGCATTAGTACATTAGCAAATCAGTACATCACGGCACATTCACCGCTTTTAAAATTTCATTGATCACCATTTCCACATTTACATTTTCTGCCTCGGCCTCGTAAGTAAGTCCAATACGATGGCGCAAAACATCTTTGCAAATATTTCTTACATCTTCGGGAATTACATAACCGCGTTTGTTTAAATATGCATAAGCCTTTGCCGCCAAAGCAAGGTTGATGCTCGCTCTTGGCGAACCACCATAAGAAATCAATGGTTTTATTTTGCCGAGGTTATATTTATCAGGATACCGTGAAGCAAATACAATGTCAATAATATATTGTTCTACTTTTTCATCCATATAAACTTCACGAACCAATTGCCGCGCATTTAAAATTTCAGAAGAAGAGACGACCGGATTAACCCGCGGTTGTTGCATAGCATGAACATTCTGGCGGATAATTGCCTGTTCTTCACTCTTTGACGGATAATCGATAATAACTTTCAACATAAACCGGTCGACCTGTGCTTCCGGCAGCGGATAAGTTCCTTCCTGCTCAATCGGGTTTTGCGTGGCAAGAACTAAAAATGGTTCTTCCAAGAAATAAGAATTATTACCGATGGTAACTTGTCTTTCCTGCATCGCTTCCAGCAAAGCGCTTTGCACTTTTGCAGGAGCCCGGTTTATTTCATCTGCGAGGATAAAATTCGCGAAAATCGGTCCTTTACGAACTACAAATTCATTCTTTTGCTGATTGTAAATCATCGTACCAACCACATCAGCAGGTAACAGATCGGGCGTAAACTGAATACGGCTAAATTGGGCGTTAATGGTATTTGCCAGAGACTTTATTGCGAGTGTTTTAGCAAGTCCGGGAACGCCTTCCAGCAAAATGTGCCCATTGCTCAAAAGGCCAATCAGCAAGCGCTCTACCATGTGATGCTGGCCAATAATTACCTTCCCTATTTCGTCATGTATCTTATCAATAAATGTTGCAGAATGATTTATTTTTTCATTTAACAAGCGAATGTCTTCAGCGGTTTGTAACATCTGGATATAATTAAAAATGCTTTTAAAGGGTTGCAAATTACGAACTACAGATAAACAAAAAAGTATTTATATAGAACCTTCACGGAAATGTATGTTAAAAATGAAGGCGACCAATAAAAAAAACGGTCATTTTTAAAACAGGAATCGATGGTATTTGTTACTTTACTGATAAGGAAAATAATTATCTTTATCACATGAGCGCAGTAAAATTATTACCACATTATACCTACGAAGATTATTGTAATTGGGAAGGCAGATGGGAATTGATAGATGGAATTCCGTTTGCAATGAGCCCGGCACCTTCACCGAGGCATCAATGGATTGTAATTAATATTGCTTCTGAATTAAGAGCAGCACTAAAAAAATCAAAGTGTAAGCATTGTAAAGTTTATGACTTTATAGATTTAAAAGTTGAAGAAGAGACAATTCTACAGCCTGACGCATCCATTATCTGTGGCAAAATTCACAAAAAATTTGTTGACTTTCCGCCTGTTCTAGTTGTAGAAATATTATCTGAATCAACTGCATTAAAAGATCGGATTACTAAATTTTCCATTTATGGAAAATTTGGAATAAAATATTATTTAATAGTAGATCCGGATCAAGAAAGTGTAGAGATTTATTTTTTGGAAAATTCAACATATCATCTTCAGGAGTTTGCTGCTGAAAAGCCTTTTACCTTTTCTCTTTCTGATGATTGTAATATTGATGTGGTAGTAAAAAGTTTTTGGGAATAATTTTACCGATTACAAATTCAGGATATTTCTTCGTTTGTCGTTCCGGTTTTTCAAATGAAAATTTATTGGATTACATTACTTCAAATTCTGTTGATCCTTCCACATTTCATTAAACGTTTTCCTGTTAAACTCAAGTGGAGCATGATGCTTATTCCAATCTTTAAAAAGCATATTTACCACTTTGGTTTTCAATCCGCCATTTCCCCTGTTCATCAGGCTTCTTTTTAATGATGCCGTTTTCCATATTTTCCAGGCCATCTTCTCCGAAAAAGTAGTGTAACCTTCTTCCACGCTTTCATGCCGGTTTACCAATAATAATTCATGCAGATTTATTTTTACCGGGCATACTTCAGTGCAGGCGCCGCACAGTGAAGAAGCGTAACTCAGATGTTTATATTCTTCCAGTCCTGACAAGTTTGGGGTGATGACGCTGCCAATCGGGCCGCTGTAAGTAGTGCCATAAGTGTGGCCACCGATGTTTTTATAAACCGGACAAACATTTAAACAAGCGCCACAGCGAATGCAATAAAGGCTTTCTCTTTGAACAGGACTTGCCAAAATATTTGTGCGGTTATTGTCTAGTAAAATCACATACATTTCTTCCGGTCCATCTGTTTCTCCCGGCTGTCGGGGACCAGAAATAATACTGCTGTAAACCGTCACTTTTTGCCCGGTTCCATAGGTAGCCAATAATGGCCAAAGCAAAGCCAGGTCGGTTATTGAAGGAATCATTTTTTCAATTCCTACAATTACAATATGCGTTTTTGGCCACGCAGAAGTTAGCCTTCCATTTCCTTCATTTTCTGTAAGTGCAATACCACCGATATCACTGATAAGAAAATTGGCGCCGGTAATTCCAATTTCAGCTTCTACATATTTTTCTCTTAATTTTTCTCTTGCAACCAATGTCAATTCCTGCGGAGAAAGTTTGGATGATGTTCCTAGTTTTTCTGAAAAAACTTTAGCCACATCTTCTTTGCTTTTGTGCATTGCCGGCGTCACAATATGATAAGGCGGCTCACCATCCAATTGCTGGATATATTCTCCCAAATCGGTTTCAATACTTTCAATATTATTTTCTTCCAGGAAATGATTCAGATGAATTTCTTCCGTCACCATACTCTTGCTTTTCACAATCGTTTTGCAATCTTTTTCTTTACAAATGTTCAGAATTTCATCAAGCGCTTCCTGTGAATTTTCGGCCCATATTACTTTTCCGCCGCGACTTGTAAAATGCATTTCAAATTCTTCCAGGTATTCATGCAGGTTTTCTAATGCACGCCATTTAATATTTTTGGCTCTTTCTTTTACAAGGTTTATATCCGCAAACTGTTGTTTGCCGTATGGTACAACAGAATTATATTTTCCAATATTGAAATTTATTTTTTGCCGGTGCTCCAGGTCAGCACTTTTAATGGTTGCTTTTGCTTTGAAAGTTGCTTCGTTTTCTGTCATGGTTAATTAGTT
>JAICYZ010000351.1 GCA_025933935.1 Chitinophagaceae bacterium | reverse complement strand
TTATCTCCAAGGGTGGTAACTTTCTTGTCCAATGCTTTTGATAAATATTGTTCAGAAGGTTGCAGGTCGATGGTGTGCACATCCACATAAAGAGATACGATTACAAAATTCTCTTTCAATCTTTTCATTACTTCCGGATCACTCCAGACAGAGCCTTCCATTTTGCGACAGTTCACACAATTAATTCCTGTAAAATCAAGCATCAAAGGTTTATGTACTTTACGCGCAACCGCAAGCGCTTCATCATAATCAAAATAAGTGACCATGCCATATTTTGTAACTACTTCCGGTTCATACATTTTCATCCGGTCATAATATTTTACCGGATGCGGCAGTTCTGCAGAGGAAGTATCTTTCACTTCGAAGGAAACATTTTTTGAAGATGAAGAGGTGAAATCCTGTGTTCCCATGGGTGGCACAAAAGCGCTGATTCCTTTCAGCGGTGCTCCCCACAATCCCGGAAACATGTAAACAGCAAATGAAAAAGAGGCTATTGCAAAAAATAACCTGGGTATGCTGATGTAAGGAATGTCAAAATCATTTTTGGGCAGTTCATCATCGTGATGAAATTTTAATTTACCCAAAAGATAAAAGCCCAGTAAAATAAAAATGGCAATCCATAAAGAAATAAAAACCTCGCGATCCAGTATGCGCCAGCCTTGTGAAAGATCGGCGTTGGATAAAAATTTTAATGCCAGGGCCAGTTCCAGGAATCCCAAAGTTACTTTTACGGCATTCAGCCATCCGCCTGCTTTTCCCAATACATTTAATTTTTGCGGGAAAAAAGCAAACAGTGCGAAAGGCAATGCGAGCGCCAGAGAAAATCCAAACATTCCAATTAGTGGCCCCCAATAACTTCCGCGGGCGGCGATCACGAGAAGGTTTCCAATGATAGGACCGGTGCAGGAAAAGGAAACGACAACCAGCGTAAGTGCCATAAAAAAGATTCCTATAAAGCTTCCGGTACTTGCTTTGGTGTCGGCTTTATTACCCCATGAGCTTGGCAAAGAAATTTCAAAAGCACCCAAGAAGGAAATACCGAAAATTAAAAATATCAGGAAGAAAATTATATTGGCGATCCAATTTGTTGCCAGATTATTTAAGGCAGCAGGACCAAAAATAACCGTAATTAAAAATCCCAGCAATGTAAAAATGACAATAATGGAAAGAGAATAAGAAAATGCATTTTTGATTCCTTCCGCTTTACTCTTACTTCTTTTTGTAAAAAAACTAACAGTAACCGGGATCATGGAATATACACATGGTGTGATCAAAGCAAGCAAACCGCCTGCAAATGCAGTAAGAAAAATCCACGTTAGCGATTTGGTAGCAACGGTTCCTCCATTATTTGTTGCTGCCAGATGAGCGTCTTTGCTATTGCTGCTTTCGGCAGAATGCTCAGGGAGAACAAATACCTCAAATTCGTCTTTTTTAGACGGATATTCTGAACCGTCCTGGTATAAATAATTCACCGCTCCTTTTACCAGGAAGCTATCTTTGGGAGCAGCTTTAATTTTTTGTTGCCAGTTGACTGAATCGGTAAAAAAATGAACATTAGTTTGCAGAGACGCATCCCTTGCAGTTTGGATTTTTTGTTCCGAAAAAACCGAATCCATTAACCGGGAAGAAACGGATGAATCAAAATGAACAGAAGAATACATAATGTCATCCGGTGATTTTTGAAGTGCAAATAATTTCACGCCAGCCGGAATTTTTCCTTTGATGGAAAGAACTACTTCGCTATCATTTATTCTTTGTGTATTGTAAGAAAAACTGACAGAAGATGAATCCTGTGAAAAAACGTTTCCTGTTGCCAGCATGAAAACCAAGATCCATGCAATCTTGATTTTTGCCGCAACACGACAGGTAAAATACTTCATTAAAAACGATTATTTATTTAAGAGCGACAGTGAAATTTTTAGTAACGGGTGGCAAACATTCTTTATCATTACAACTCATAAATTCTACTGCTACATCTACCGAGGTTTTTACATTGGCTTTTAATTTCACCACCTGCACAAAATCCACTTTATTTGAAAACTGTTTTACATCTACCCCAAAAAGAGGTTCGTGATGTTGTTGCAATTTTCCTACTTCTTTAGTCGCTCCCTGTTTAATTATCAAAGGATTTTTTGTAAAAGTGATATTGGTAGGAACCGGGCCACCTTCCGGAGTCGTTTGAGAATAGATATGCCATGCGTTTTCTATATTAGCAGTCAGATGAATTTCATATGTTTTATCACCGATCTTTTTGGAAGTAGCTGTCCAGGATACCGGGTTTTGTACGATCTGCGCAAATAGAAAATTTGAAAAAAGCAATAAAAATGAGGCGAATAATAATTTTTTCATGAATGTTATTTATTTTTTATCGATGATTTATAACAATCCCGCAATTTACTCAAAAAGTTTTAGCCGGTTCTGATAGGCAATAATTAATAAGGCAATTTTAACGCAGCTTAAATCAGCATAGAGACGATTTTACAAGAAAAACCGAAGAGATCGTCTCCTGCTTTAATATTTTAAAACCTCTAGTCATCTGTTACATGCTTTAAATTGAAACTGCTTCTTTTACAACAGCTTTACAGCAAAAAGATAAATAATTGGAATTCGTTTTTTTGATTTTCCGCATTTGCCGGAACAAGGGCATGAATAATCAAATGAAGGAAATACACGCAATTTTTGCCGGTTAAAAGATAATTTAAACCATTTATACACTCAATTCAGCGTTTTTAAAAATATTTTTGCGTCTTGTGCGGTTTTTAAGAAAATAGTCATAAGTTTGTTATTTAACTGCAATCTTTTGTTAAAACTTTAATTGCTAAAATGCTGAAAATTGAAAGACAGGCTTTTATCCTTCACCAGGTAAATCTGCACAATAAGGTACTATCGACAGATTTGAGCAAGCAGATAAAAGTTTCAGACGACACAATAAGAAGGGATATTCATCAACTGGCAGAAGTTGGTAAGATCATTAAGGTACATGGCGGAGCCTTATCGCCTTCTTTTCACAACAGGCATACTGCTTCCAACGAAGTGTATGCTTACAATCAAAAAAAACTAATTGCTCAAAAAGCGATTTCCCTCATCAAAGATGGAATGTTTGTATTAACAACCGGAGGTACGACGATCATTGAGATGGCAAAATCGTTACCACCTGAACTGCATGCCACATTTATTTCCGGAAGCATTCCCGCCCTTGCCGAATATATGGTGCATCCCAATATCGAAGTAATTGCGATCGGCGATAAAGTTTCAAAAGATTCTAAAATTACCGTCGGTTCCGATGCAATTTCAAGAATCCGTGAATTAAAAGTGGATCTGTGTTTTCTCGGAGTATCCGCACTTAATCTGACGAGAGGTGTATCAGACAATGACTGGGAGGTGGTACAAATAAAAAAAGCGATGGTTGAATCGTCACAAAGGCTTGTGTGTTTGACCATTTCTGAAAAAATAAATTCTCATCAGCCGCTGCAGGTTTGTGATAGCAAAAAAATAGATACGCTGATTACGGAATTGCCACCTGACGACGC
>JAICYZ010000198.1 GCA_025933935.1 Chitinophagaceae bacterium | reverse complement strand
TAAGAATGTGGGTACTGGCAAAACGGTTACTGTAACCGGTATTACGATCAGCGGTGCTGATGCAGGGAACTATACATTAAGCAATACATCAGCAACCACTACTGCTAACATCAAAGCAAGGGCAGTCACCATCACAGCAGATGCAAAATCTAAAACTTATGGTGATGCAGATCCTGCTTTGACTTACAAGATCACTGCAGGTTCTCTGGCTTTCTCTGATGCATTCACCGGGTCACTTACAAGAGATGCAGGTGAAAATGTTGGTCAGTATAATATCACTCAGGGTTCTGTAGCATTAAACAGCAACTATACCCTTAGCTATGTTGGTGATAAGCTCACTATCAATAAGTTGATAGTGACTGTAACTGCTGATGGCAAGACCAAATACTGTGGTCAAGTTGATCCTGCACTCACTTATATTTCGTCTCCAGCGGTTGGAACTGTATTGGTCAATGGCCAAATCATTAGCTTTAATGGCAGCTTAAATAGAACACCCGGAGAAACAACCGGAGTTCCTTATCCAATAAATTTAGGCAGCTTAGTTAATAGTAATTACACAATTAATTACATACCAGCAAATCTCACTATCAACGGTGTCTCAATCGATGCAAGCGCCACGAGCAATGCAATACAATTGGGAACAATAACTAAAGCGCTTACTGCAACAGTAACTAGCGGTACTAATTTGGTAACTAATGCTAGTGTAACATTTACAGTAACCAATAATGTTAATAACGTAGTAAATAATGTTGGTGGTACGCCGGTTATCGTTACCACTAATGCAAATGGTATCGCGACTTATACCTTAGCCACGGGATCTTTGCCGGTAGGATTGTATGCGGTAACCGCAGCAGTAGGAACCGGTTGTGCTTCAACAGTAGCTTACTTCTCTGTATATGATCCAAATGCAGGATTTGTAACGGGTGGTGGCTGGATCAATTCACCTGCTGGTGCTTACAGCCCGGATCCTAAGTTAACCGGAAAAGCAAACTTTGGATTTAATGCTCAATACAAGAAAGGAAATAATACTCCCGATGGCAATACCGAATTCCAATTCCAGGCTGGTAACCTTAACTTCAAGAGTACATACTATGGAACAGGCTCATTAGTTATTGCAGGAGCAAAAGCGATCTTCCAGGGAACAGGCACTATCAACGGAACTGGTAGTTACACCTTCATGATATCAGCCATCGATGGCAGTGTAAGTGGAGGCGGCGGAGTTGATAAGTTCCGTATTAAGATCTGGGGTTCAACCGGCGTTGTATACGACAATAATATCAACAATCCGGATAATGCAGATCCTGCAACTTATTTAGGCGGCGGATCAATCGTGATCCATAGCACCGGCAACAATAAATCCAGGTTGATGGATACCGTGAAATCAAGCTCAAACGTATCAATGGTTAACAATCAGAGTAGTATGCTCTCAAATGATCAGGAAGGAACCGGCAAGCTGTCCATTAAAGTAATGCCGAATCCAACTTCTTACTACTTTACATTCATATTAAAGAGCTTGAGTAAAGAAAATATAAAATTGACTGTGACAGACATTACAGGAAGGATTGTGGAACAAAGAACAGATGTTTCTGCCAACAGTACACTCCAGTTGGGAAGTCAGTATCATCCGGGAATTTATATTGCAGAATTCATGCAGGGAAATGACCGAATCACACTTCGTTTGATTAAAGAAGGAAAATGATTTCTGAAAATTTAAAAAAGAGGCTGTTGAAAAACAGCCTCTTTTTGATTTTGAAGGAATGATGTCTTTGAAATTATTATAACAGACTTCTCAATTTAAAAATCAGAATAACTTTCTGATTAAATTTAATTATTATTGCATTCTGCAAAAGACTCCAATGCAAGAAAGTTTATACGATTTTGAATCGGAACCTGAAAAACGGCCTTCTTTTCTCACCTGGCTTTGTATCCTCACTTTTATTGGTAGTGGTTGGGCGATCATCAGTAGCGTGTGGACTTACACGATGGCTGATAAAACCAATATTGTTTTTCAGGATAAGGTGCACATGAAAAGAGATTCGACCATATTGAACGATACGACAAACATCAGGAGGCGTGAAAAAGCATCTCCTCTTGAGGGCAAAATAAAAGCATCTCTTTCTAAAATTGTAAACGCAGAAAATATGCGTAAAGCTGCCATTGGCGGTTTTATTGCATCACTCCTCACTTTGGCAGGCGCTATACTAATGTGGAATTTGAGAAGGCAGGGTTTTTACATTTATATTATTGGTGTTATTGTTGGCATCCTGGTTCCTTTTTATTTATATGGCAATGATCTGATTGCCGTTGGTGCTACTTCATTTGCTAATTTTTTCGGGTTGGTTTTTATTGCTTTATACGCCTTGAACCTGAAATCTATGCGCACTCAAACTGTTAAAGAACCTTAAAGAAAAAACTTTTTTATTTTCAAAAAAATTAAAGAACGTATTATTTTAAAATCAAAATATAATAGTACATTTGCAGCCAATTATTAAAATTATTTCAAAAAGATGTCTTATTTAACTTCAGAAAGCAAAGCAAAATACTTTTCAGAGTTTGGTGGCGATGCAAAAAACACGGGTTCAATTGAAGCGCAGGTAGCGATTTTAACCGAAAAAATCAATCATATTTCCGGTCATTTAAGTACCAACAAAAAGGATTTCAGTACCCAACGTGGTTTGATGCAAATGGTTGGTAAAAGGAAAAGTTTATTAGCTTATTTGAGCAAGCATAACTTAACCGGGTATCGCGCATTGATTGAAAAGTTAGGGCTCCGTAAATAATTTCATTCTTATTAAATCATATTGAGCTATTCCCAACTGAATAATACGGTTGGGAATACTTTTTTATAAACTAATTAAAAAAAATAATGAATACTCCAAATCCGATAAATGTAACTTTTGATCTCGGCGATGGCCGCATCGTTACTTTAGAAACCGGCAAACTGGCACGGCAGGCTGATGGCGCTGTTACAGTGCGTTTGGGAAACTGCATCATATTGGCAACTGTTGTTGCAAACCATGAACCAAAAGAAGGCCAATCCTTCTTCCCGTTGACTGTTGATTACCAGGAGAAATTTGCCTCTGCCGGAAGAATTCCTGGATCGTTCTTTAAAAGAGAAGCCAGATTGAATGATTATGAAATATTGACCTCCAGGTTGATTGACCGTGCGCTGCGCCCATTATTCCCAGACGATTATTTGTGCGACGTGCAGGTACTCGTTTCGCTTATTTCCAGTGATCCGGAAGTGATGCCGGACGCGATGGCATGCCTTGCTGCTTCTGCGGCGCTGGCAGTGTCAGATATTCCAATCCAGGAGATCATTTCAGAGGTGAGAGTAGGAAAAATAAAAGGCGAATTTGTAGTAAATCCAACCCGTTCGCAATTAGAAGAAGCCGACCTGGAATTTCTCATCGCTGCTACCGACAAAAATATCATGATGGTAGAAGGCGAAGGAAAAGAATGCCAGGAAGAAGATCTGGTAAAAGCCATTGAAATAGCACACGAAGCAATTAAAGTACAGGTGAAAGCGCAGGAAGAATTGAGAGATAAGGCGGGAGCAAAGCCTAAACGCGATTATACAAAACCTTATCGTAACGAAGCACTCGATGAAAAAATAACTGCTTTTGCAAAAGATAAAATGTATGAAATCTCTGCAAAAGGAACTTCAAAGAACGAAAGAAAAGAAGCTTTTGATCAGCTGTTAGACGAAACAACTGCACATCTGGGTGAAGATTTACCTGATGAAGACAAAGGTTTAATTAAATATTATTTTGGAGAATTACAATATCATGTGGTACGCGATATGATTTTAAAAGATCGCAAACGCCTTGATGGGCGCGGACTTGAAGAAATCAGGCCACTCACGATGGAAGTAAGTATTCTTCCTTCGCCACATGGTTCTTCCTTATTTACCCGTGGTGAAACGCAATCTTTAACCACCGTAACGTTGGGAACTCCTCTTGACGAGTTGTTGGTTGAAAGCGCTGCTACCAGCAATTATTCTAAATTTATTTTACATTACAATTTCCCTCCTTTCTCCACCGGCGAAGTAAAAATGATGCGTGGTGTGGGCCGCCGTGAAGTAGGACATGGAAACCTGGCGATGCGTTCATTAAAACAAATTATGCCTGGCAACGATTATCCATATACGGTGAGGGTTGTAAGTGATATTTTAGAAAGCAATGGTTCTTCATCAATGGCAACTGTTTGTGCAGGTTCATTGGCGCTGATGGATGCCGGTGTTCCGTTCAAAAAACACGTAAGCGGAATTGCCATGGGATTGATTTCAAAAGGAGATCAGTTTGCAGTTCTTTCTGATATTCTGGGTGATGAAGATCATTTGGGTGATATGGATTTTAAAGTAACAGGAACAAGAGACGGAATTTGCGGCGTGCAGATGGATATTAAAGTAGATGGTTTGAGCATGGATGTGATGAGACAAGCGCTTGACCAGGCAAAGAAAGGAAGGTTGCATATTCTCGATGCTATGTATCAATGTATTCCTGAACATAATGCTGATGTGAAACCACAGGCTCCAAGAATGGAAAAACTGATCATTGATTCTGAATTTATCGGAGCGGTGATTGGGCCGGGCGGAAAAATCATCCAGGAAATTCAAAAAACAACCGGCGCGACCATTAATATTACAGAGGTTGGAAAAACCGGGGAAGTAAGTATTTTCTCTGCTAATAAAGAAAGCCTTGACCAGGCAGTAGCGTGGGTAAAGAGCATTGTTTCTGTTCCGGAAATCGGTGATGTATATGAAGGAACTGTAAAAGGGATTAAAGAATTTGGCGCCTTCGTTGAATTTTTGCCAGGTAAACAGGGCTTGCTTCATATTTCAGAGATCATGTGGAAACGGCTTGAGAATATGGATAACGTTTTCCAGGAAGGCGATAAAGTGAAAGTGAAATTAGTAGGTGTAGATCCTAAAACGGGAAAATTTAAACTCAGCAGAAAGGCGTTGTTGCCAAAACCTGAACATGGACAGGGACAGGGAGCGCATCAGCACCGGGATAACAATCGTTAATTCTTTTCAGTAAATCATTTCAAAAAGCTTGTAAATTTTACAGGCTTTTTTTATGAAATAGATATATTTTAAATTCAAATTATTTATCCTTTTACTGGGACACCTCAAGACTTTTCGAAAAAGAATGCTAAAAAAGAAATATATCAGAATCGAAATAAAAGCGGCTTCAGCAGTTGAAGCTGAGATGCTCATTGCCGCCTTATCAGAAAATAATTTTTATGCATTTGAGCAGGAAAATAATTTGCTGAATGCATACGTTAATGAAGAAGATTTTGATGAACAAAAACTAAAAGAAATTTTGCCTTTGCAAACCTATTTTACAAAAAATATTATTGAAGAAGAAAACTGGAATCAGCAGTGGGAGCGTGGCATTGAACCGGTGATTGTAAATGAATTTGCAGCAATCAGGCCTGCTTTCAGCAAACCAATAAATAATGTAAAATTTGATTTGGTAATTACGCCAAAAATGAGTTTTGGAACCGGCCATCATGCAACCACGTTTTTAATGGTAGAATTGATGCAGGAAATAAATTTCGAAAATAAAACGGTGATTGATTTTGGCACAGGAACCGCTGTGCTGGCGATTCTTGCAGAAAAATGTGGGGCTTCAAAAGTGATTGCTGTCGATTATGATGAATGGAGTATTGAGAATGCCAAAGAGAATATCGAAGCCAATCATTGTAAGAATATTAACTTGAAACAACAGGATAATCTTTCCGGAATAGAAGAGGCGGATGTTGTACTTGGAAATATTAATTTAAATGTTTTGACAAATGAATGTTCATCCATATCTTCATTATTAAAACCGGGATCATTATTATTAGTTTCCGGTTTTTTATTTTCTGATGAAAAAGAAATAGAACACATTTTTAAACAAAAAGATCTTGTTAAAAGAAAAATAAAGCCGCGGGGAGAATGGCTCGCAATTTTATTTGAAAAGCTATAACCTAAATTTTAAGAAAATTAGGGGAGTCGCTCATGAATTAAATCTTATATTTGCTATCCCCGCCACAGATCTGAAGCATTAATATGAAAGAATTTATTTTAATAATACTTGCTTACTTTATTGGTTCAATTCCTACTGCAATCATTGTGAGTAAACTTTTTTTCAATATTGACATCCGCGAATACGGCAGCGGCAACATGGGCGCTACCAATACTTTCAGGGTGCTGGGGCCAAAGTTTGGAACGATTGTAATGGTCGGTGATATGTTGAAGGGAATTCTGGCTGTCGCACTCTATAATTTGCTTCCTTATTATCTTACCAATGAATTAGACAGAACAAACCTGATGATCGGTCTTGGCCTGGCTGCGGTTATTGGTCATATTTACCCAATCTGGGCAGATTTCAGAGGTGGAAAAGGTGTGGCTACTTTATTCGGAATGGTACTCGCCATTCAACCGATAGTCGCCATTAACTGTGTAGGAGTTTTTTTATTGGTACTGTATCTCACACGGTATGTTTCTTTAAGTTCAATCATCGCAGGTGTGGCCCTTCCCATTTGTGTATTGTGGATTTATAACGAAAAAGAAGTTTTTTACCGGGTATTTGCCGTCGCTGTCGCGGCGCTCATTGTGCTCACCCACCAAAAAAATATCAGCCGCTTATTAAAAGGCAATGAAGGCCGCGTTCCCATCCTCAAACACCGCGACCGTCGTAAATCACGCCGCAGAGAGTTGGATTAATCTTTTACTTTTTCTTAGCAACTTCTTCGTTCTAAAAATGCATCTTTATTCAGGAAGATTAATTTTTTGGTACATCAATTGTTTACTGTAATAAAAAAAATAATATCAAATGAAAAAGTTGTTCATACTATTAATGAGTACAAGCGTTTTTTTAACAGCCTGTACTACCAATAAGATAACCGGCCGAAGCCAGTTGTCTCTTGTTCCCGAGTCGACGTTGCAACAGGAAGCAGTGAGTCAGTATCAGAGTTTTCTGTCTCAAAACAAGGTAGTAAGCAGTTCCGCAAATAAAGATGCAGAAATGGTAAAAAGGGTGGGAACACGTATTGCCAATGCGATTACAAAATATTATTCTGAACATGGAATGTCAGACCAGCTTGCGGGTTATAAATGGGAGTTCAACCTGGTACAAAGCCCTGAAGTGAATGCATGGTGTATGCCGGGAGGAAAAGTGGTCGTTTATACCGGATTATTACCCATCACGCAAAATGAAGCTGGCCTGGCAATTGTATTAGG
>JAICYZ010000137.1 GCA_025933935.1 Chitinophagaceae bacterium | reverse complement strand
TTAAAAATAGTGGCAACCCTGCGGCATTTGATTACACTCAATATTGTGCTTTTCAGCAAATATTTCAACAGGCATATCTGAAAAAAAATGAGTGGAAATTATTAAAAAAAAGTAACGCAATTGCATATAGAAACATCATTTTTGGAACCAGGGATTATATTCTCACAACACTTGAAAAAAATATTTCCGGAGCAGATGAATCTTCACTTGCCAAAGCGTTGCTTATCGGTTATAGATTGGACCTGGATAAGGATCTCGTTCAGGCATATAGCAATGTTGGCGTCGTGCATTTAATTGCTATTTCAGGAATGCACCTCGCTTTGATCTATTATTTTCTTGTGTGGCTTTTTGCAAAAATTCCGATAATTAAAAAATCAAAATTTACACGGCTGATCATTGTTCTTTCTTGTCTTTGGTTTTTTTCTTTATTAACCGGTGCGCCGGCGTCGGTGCTTCGTTCGGCTGTTATGTTTACTTTCATTGCCATTGGAGATTCTTTCAATAAAAAAAAATCTATTTTTAACTCCTTGGCTGTTTCCGCCTTTGTTTTATTGTGTTATGATCCTTTCATGTTGTGGGATGTTGGATTTCAGCTTTCGTACCTTGCCGTTTTGGGAATTGTTATCTTTCAAAAATATATTTACAACTGGTTCTATTTTAAAAATAAATTTTTGAATGAAGCATGGAAGCTGGCTTCTGTTTCGCTGGCTGCTCAATTGCTGACTCTACCCATTTGCATTTACTATTTCCACCAATTTCCTTTGTTGTTTTTACTGTCGAATTTGATTGCAATTCCATTATCAACCATCATCCTCTGGGGTTGCATTGCGATCGTTGTCCTCTCTCCAATATCCTTTGCCGCACTGTATTTGGGCAAGCTTGCATGCGGGTCAATCTGGTTGCTCAATCATTTTATCATTCTTATTGATTCTATACCCTTTTCTTTATGGGGTGGTTTATCTTTGTCAATAGCAGCAACGGTTTTATTGTATCTTATCCTGATTTTATTTTCGCTTGCTTTTATTAAAAAGAATAAAGCTGCATTGAAATTTGCGCTGGTTTCGGTTCTGATTTTTGCAGCCGTGATCGCCCATACAAACTATCGCTTGGCGATTCAAAAAAAGATGATTGTTTATAATATTCCGATGAATAAAGCTGTCGATTTTATCGCCGGAAATAAGTATTATTTCATTGGTGATTCAATCTTGCGAGAAAATACCTTGCTGTCAAATTATAACATAAAGCCTGCGCGTATTTTTTTTAAGGCAAACCAACAATCTGATTTATCAAATATCTTAATGACGAGAAAAAATCTTTACCAATTTTATGGTAGCAGGATTTTGATGGTTGATACAATGTTAACGCATCTTTCAACGACACAAAAAGTAAGCATTGATTATATTATTTTTTCAAAAAATCCGCGAATTGATCTTGCAGAGTTGGCTTCGGCTTTCAATTGTAAAAAGTACATTTTTGACGCCTCAAATTCTTCATGGAAAATTGAACAATGGAAAAAAGAATGTGAAGAATTACATTTGCAGTTTCACTCTGTTCCTGAACAGGGTGCATTTGTAATCAATCTTTAAAAGAATATCTTCTTCAATAACTCATGCAACAAAAAATTAAATCTGCCCTCATATCTGTCTATAATAAAGAGGGCTTACAGTCTATTATTCCGTTACTGAATCAACAAAATATAACCATTTACAGCACCGGTGGTACACAAAAATTTATTGAAGAAAATGGTGGCAAATGCGTGTCAGTAGAATCGCTCACAGGCTATCCTTCTATCCTTGGTGGAAGAGTGAAAACGCTTCACCCTGTTGTGTTTGGAGGCTTCCTTGCAAGGCGTGATGTAGAGAATGACTTGAAAGAAATGCAGCAATACAAAATTCCGGAAATTGATTTGGTAGTGGTAGATTTATATCCTTTTGAAGAGACAGTAAGATCGACAAATGATGAATCAGCAATCATTGAAAAAATTGATATTGGCGGTCCGTCGATGATTCGTGCGGCGGCTAAAAATTTTAAAAATGTATTAGTCATTGCGGATAAAACCGAATACAAAGAATTAGAAAATATTTTATCGGAAAAAAATGCAGAAACGTCTTTGGAAGAAAGAAAAGATTTTGCAGCAAAAGCGTTTGATGTTTGCACCAGGTATGATATCGCTATTTCTAATTATTTTAATAAGACCAATTTTATTGATCCATTCCAGCTGCAAAAGAAAGAGTTGCGTTATGGCGAAAATCCACACCAAAAGGGATTTTTTCTTGGAAATCTTAATGAGATTTTTGAGCAATTGCATGGCAAAGAACTTTCTTACAACAACCTGGTAGATGTGGATGCCGCTTTGCAACTGATGAAAGAATTTAAAGATTCAAATGACAGCACTTTTGCCATTATAAAACACACAAATGTTTGTGGCGTTGCACAAAAGAAAAATGTGTCAGAAGCCTTTGCTGATGCTCTTGCCGGCGATCCGGAAAGCGCTTTCGGCGGTGTCTTGATTTCAAATGTTGCGGTTGATAAAACAACAGCAGATTTATTAAAAGATCTGTTTTTTGAAGTGCTGATTGCTCCTGGTTTTAATGACGACGCGCTTCCTGTTTTGCAGGCAAAAAAGAACCGGATTATTTTAAAACTCAAAAAATTTCCAACAGAAGAGCAACAAACAAAAACTTTATTAAATGGATTATTGGTACAGGATATGGATGAAGGAAATTTTACCGAATGGAAAGAAGAAGGAGGAAGAAATGCTTCTAAAACAGAAAAAGAAGATTTGATCTTTGCAAACATAATCTGCAAACATTTAAAGAGTAATGCAATCGCAATCGTAAAAAATAAACAGCTTCTTGGAAAGGGTAGCGGACAAACATCGCGAATTGACGCGTTGAAACATGCGATTGAGAAAGCCGATCAATTTGATTTCGAATTGCAAAATGCTGTTGTTGCAAGTGATGCTTTTTTCCCTTTCGATGATTGCGTAAAAATCGCGCATAGCGCCGGTATCACTGCATTTATACAGCCTGGCGGCTCTATCCGCGATAAAGATTCCATTGCATTTTGTAAAGAACAAAACCTGGTGATGGTCATCACCGGATTACGGCATTTTAAACATTAATAAAGCTTAAATCCCGCTATTTCTTTGTTTACTGTTTTATACTTTCATTAACCCTGAAAGAAACTTTACAAATCACTCCATATGAACTTACTTTTTCATCCTTTACGTGCACTTTAAAATCTTTTACATACACGGAATCAATGTTTTTAATTGTTTTTGAAACTTCTGAAACTGCATTCTGGATTGCATCGTCAAAACTTTTGTCTGAAGAAGCAATAACTTCTATCACTTTTACAATTGGCATAATAATGTTTTTAAATGGTTAAAATTTAATTAGAATATTAGCTGTACAAAAGTTATTCCGCTTTTGTAGCCCAAAAGCTTTGCTATTTGGAAAAGGGTTATCACTTCGACGATGCTTTACATTAAGTAAAAGAATAAATAAGTGTAAATTTTTTTCCCGGAGAACTTATTGTAATTTTAGAAGAAAACCGGAATTCCTTCAGTTATTTCTTTATTTGGAAACGTGAATTGATTTCCCATGAAAACATTTCCTTTCTCGAAACAAAAAATCAGTTATTTCCTGGTTTACTGTATTGAATATCTCTATACGTCCTTTATTTGTTCATTTACCGGAAACGGAAAAAGAATTCTCTAGGTCTTCATTCATAAAAAATCGAATTTACCTTTGTTTTCACCGATTCATTTCTTTTAAAACTGTTTAAAAATGGAAATAAAGATCATTTCTGTCGAAACCAAAGACATCAGATTTCCCACCAGCAAGTCTCTTGATGGATCAGATGCGATGAACAAAGACCCTGATTATTCTGCCGCTTATGTTATTCTAAAAACAAACAACCCTGAATTCGAAGGACATGGTTTGACTTTTACTGAAGGACGGGGAAACGAATTGTGCATCGCTGCAATGAAGTCTTTATCTTATCTGTTGATTGGGAAATCTATTAAAGATATCGCGGCAGATATGGCTGGATTCTGGCGTATGATTACCGGTGATACCCAGCTGCGGTGGCTTGGACCGGAAAAAGGTATTATTCATATGGCCACCGGAGCGCTTGTAAACGCCGTTTGGGATCTGTATGCTAAAACGGTTGGAAAGGCGGTTTGGAAATTAGTCGCAGATATGACTCCTGAGCAAATCGTTGGCTGCATAGATTTTACCTACATTACCGATGCCATCACACCGGAAGAAGCGCTCACTATGCTTGAAAAAAAGGCTGGCAGCAAACAGGAACGGATTGATTATTTATTAAAAAACGGTTATCCCGCCTATACCACGTCGGCAGGCTGGATGGGATATTCAGAAGAAAAAATAAGAAGGCTAAGCAGACAAGCGAAAAACGAAGGCTGGAAATACCTGAAGATGAAAGTGGGTGGTGATGTGAACGAAGATGTAAGAAGGGCTTCGATCATCAGGGAAGAAGTGGGTGATGAAATTAAACTGATGATGGATGCAAATCAAAAATGGGAAGTAAATGAAGCGATTGCAAATATGAAGCTGCTGGCGAAATTTAATCCTTGGTGGATAGAAGAACCGACCAGTCCTGACGATATACTGGGGCATCTTGCCATAAAAAAAGCTGTTTTACCTATTAAAGTAGCCACCGGCGAACACTGCCAGAACAGGGTGATGTTCAAACAGTTTTTGCAAAGTGGCGCCATTGATATTTGCCAGGTAGACAGTTGCAGGATGGGAGGCGTGAATGAAGTTTTAGCCGTAATGTTAATAGCTGCTAAATTAAACGTTCCGGTTTGTCCTCATGCAGGCGGGGTAGGTTTGTGTGAATATGTGCAGCATCTTTCCATGATAGATTATATCTGCATCAGTGGTACTTTGGAAAACCGGATCACTGAATATGTCGACCATCTTCATGAACATTTTGTGAACCCTGTTGTTATAAAAAATGGAAATTACATGCCACCTACAGCACCGGGATATAGCATCGAAATAAAAAAAGAATCACGGGAATTGTATACATTCCCAACAGGAGAAATATGGAGTGCGGAATTCAAATCAGTTTGAGAAAGAATAGCTATTTGCAGAGGATTTTTCCTCTGTTTATAATTTCATTTGTTCATGGCCGTGATATCAGCATACGAACAAATGTCCCTTGTTTTTATTTTCTCAATAACGCTAAATAAGCGGCCCGAAGCGGTGTTTGCAACCCCTGGTTTTATTCGAAACGTTTTAGTGATGCAAAAATCCTTTCTTTTGTTTCTTCATCGCTCAATGTTACCGGAACAAATTCTTCGCCGATTAATTTTTCATAAAGCTCAATATAGCGATTACGGATAATCGAAATCCATTCATCAGACATTTCAGGAACCTGCTGACCTTCTTTTCCCATAAAATTATTTTCAATCAGCCATTCCCTTACAAATTCCTTGCTCAGTTGTTTTTGTTTTTCACCCTTTGATTGCCTTTCTTCAAAACCATCTGCATAAAAATACCGGGAGCTATCCGGTGTATGAATTTCGTCAATCAGAATGAGCTCTTCTCCCCGTTTTCCAAATTCATATTTTGTATCAACCAAAATCAATCCTCTTTTTGCAGCCAGTTCTTTTCCACGGGCAAACAATTGCAAAGTGTATTTTTCAAGCTGCTCATAATCTGCTTCAGAAACAATATTTTTTTGGATAATTTCTTGTTTACTGATATCTTCATCGTGTCCTTCTGCCGCTTTGGTAGAGGGAGTTATTATTGGCTGAGGGAAGTAATCATTTTCCTTTAATCCTTCCGGCATTTTTACGCCGCACAATGTTTTATTTCCTGAGGAATAAGTACGCCACGCATGGCCGGTAAGGTTTCCGCGAACTACCATTTCTACTTTAAACGGAACACATTTTAAACCAACAGAAACGTTAGGCGCAGGTGTATCCAGTAACCAGTTTTTGCAAATATCTTTTGTAGCGTGCAGCGTGTAGGCAGCGATCTGTGTAAGAACCTGTCCTTTATTTGGAATCGGTTTTGGTAATATCACATCAAAAGCAGATATGCGGTTACTGGCAATCATTACCAAAAGCTCGTCTTTGATCGTATAAACATCTCTTACTTTTCCTTTATAAAAATCAGTTTGGCCGGGAAATAAATTTAAGTTCATGCTAATAAAATGAAATGCAAAAGTGCAGATAAAATTTTAGTAAATAATAAAAACACCAGTGAAAGAAACGCTCGTAAAAATATTTTTATTCCAAGAATACAATCATTAAATTGCTGAATAAATCTCTAACCAACAAAATCGATATGAGAAAAATCGCCAAAGACATCGCCCTCCTTGCTATTGTAAATGTTTTTTCGATAGCTGCTTTTGCCCAGGGCAAATTGATCAAAGGAAATGTAATAAACAGGGTTTCCGGTGAAAGCGTCCCTGCTGTTTCCGTCACAGTAAAAGGAACCGGAGAAGGAACGTACACGGATGAAAAAGGCAATTTTTCTCTCGATATAAAAAGTGCACTTCCGGATACCATCATTGTTTCTTCAATCGGATATGCTACACAACATATTGGAGTAAATAATTCCCGTGATTTTATTAATGTAATTCTTCAACCAGTAAGCACATTGGGTCAGGAAGTAGTAGTGTCTGCGACCAGAACGCCTTCCAGGATTTTAGAATCACCGGTTACAATTGAAAGAATCAGCGCTTTAAATATCCGGAACACGCCTGCGGTTTCTTACTATGATATGATCGGAAAATTGAAAGGTGTGGATATGGTAACCGCTTCGCTCACTTTTGCATCCCCCAGCACACGCGGTTTTAACGGAAGCGGAAATTTACGTTTGAACCAAATCGTCGATGGAATGGACAACCAGGCACCCGGATTAAATTTTTCTGTCGGAAGCGTTATCGGTTTATCAGGAATAGATGTAGCAAGCGTAGAACTATTACCTGGCGCATCTTCTGCCTTATATGGCCCCGGAGGCATGAACGGCGCAATTGTTATCAGCAGCAAAGATCCTTTTCGCTACCAGGGACTTTCTTTTGAAGCGAAAACAGGAATTATGAACATTAATAATAATGATCGTAAACCTTCTCCGTATTATAACTGGTCATTGCGTTGGGCAAAGAAAGTGAGCGATAAATTTGCGTTTAAAGTAGGCGGCGAACTGGTTCAGGCCAAAGACTGGGTTGCAAATGATTACCGCGATTATGACCGTTTGGGAACCACAGGCGGTATAAAGCCCGGAACCAGGGAAACCGATCCGAATTATGACGGAGTGAATGTTTATGGCGATGAAACTACTGCAGATATTCGCAGCAATGTGTTAAACAAAGTTGCGGCTGCTGCTCCTTTTTACGCACCGTATATTAATTCCCTGCCTGCTTCAATGCCGGTTTCGCGCACCGGCTATCTGGAAAAAGATGTGATTGACCCAAATACGATTAATTTTAAATTGTATGGAGAGGCCAGTTATAAACTCACTGAAAAAACTTCTTTGAATGCTGAAGGATATTGGGGTACAGGCAATACTGTTTATACAGGAAGTGACCGTTATTCTCTATTAAATTTGAAAGTAGGCCAGTATAAACTTGAATTGGTGAATACAAACTGGTTCCTGAGGGCTTATACCACACAGGAGAACGCAGGCGATTCTTATAATGCAACCGTTACTACCCGTTTGGTAAATGAAGCGTGGAAACCAAGTACGGAGTGGTATCCGGAATATGCAATGGCATTTTTGAATGCGAAATTAGCAGGTCAAACAGATATTGTTGCCCAAAATACTGCACGCGCAGTTGCTGATATTGGCCGCCCTGCTCCGGGTTCTGCTGAGTTTAAAACTCTTTTTGATAAAATAAGAAGCATTCCGATTTCAAAAGGAGGTGGTTTATTTGTAGATAAAACCAACCTTTATAATGTAGAAGGCCAATATGATCTTTCTCCAAAAACTTCCCAGGTTGCAGATATTTTGGTCGGTGCAAATTTTAAAAAATATGTTCTGAACTCGGAAGGCACTTTGTTTGCTGATTCTACAGGCAAGATTCCCATTAATGAATTTGGCGCTTATATCCAGGCGACAAAGAAGATTTTCAACGACCGTTTAAAATTGATTGCTTCCGGCCGCTATGATAAAAATGAAAATTTTGACGGACGGTTTACTCCCCGTTTTTCTGCAGTCATTAAAGTAGCAGAAGATAATAACATCCGTTTGTCTTATCAGCAGGCATACCGGTTTGGTTCCACACAGCAGCAATGGATCAACCTGAGAGTTGCCGGTGGAACAGCATTGATCGGTGGTTTACAAACACTTAAAGATTATTATCATTTTGCGTCAAACCCTGTTTATGCTATAGATAATAACATGTTTAACGGTACACCCGTCGTTCAAAATTTTAATAAGTTCAAAGCAGAGACGGTAAATTCTTTTGAAGGTGGTTATAAAGGGCTTTTATTGAAAAAAAGGTTGCTGGTTGATCTTTATGGATATTATGGCGTGTACAAAGATTTTATCGCCCGCACGCTCGTAGCGCAATCAGTAAACGGAGATAAAAGTGTGTTTACTGATCCCGCAACCGTAAGAGCGAACCTCAGTGATCCGGCAAAAGTAACCACCTATTCGGTTCCTACAAACGTACAGGGCGACGTAAATACCTCCGGTTTTGGGTTAGGATTAACTTATTCACTTCCGCATAATTTCTTGATTGGCGCCAATGTGTCTTCTGATCATCTGGGTAATGTGCCTGAAGGATTTATTGCAGGATTCAATGCACCGGATTACAGAGTCGGCGCTACTTTCAGCAATACCGGATTCGGGAAGGAAAATCGCTATGGATTTAATTTTACTTACCGCTGGCAGGATGATGTAAATTATCAGGGAGATTTTGCAAATGGTATTGTACCAGCTTTTCAAACGTTGGATGCTCAGTTAAGTTACAAATTTCCTGCACAAAAAGTATTACTAAAAATAGGCGGTACCAATATTTTGAACCAATATTACCGCGATGGTTTTGGAAATGCCACAATCGGCGGCCTTTATTATGTAAGTATCGGTTATAATTTATTTTAAAACCGGATTAAATTAATTGCTCAATTTTTAAAGAAAAAATATGAAAGAGAATATTTTGAAGTTTTTTACAGTTGGCCGCCTGCGTTTACTTTCAATGCTGGTTTTGCTAACTGCTTCATGTAATAAACCACTTCCGGATGCGGTGCCAATTTCTTATCCACCGGTGAACAGCAGTGCAGCTACTACTATTTATGGCTTAATAAACACCGACACCAGCTTTAGTTTTTTCAAAGCCGCCGCAACAAAAGTGGGAATGTTGAACCAGTTGAACGATTCTGTAAACAGCGTATTTACAGTTTTTTTACCGGACAATAATGCGTTTCGCGCTTCAGGAATTCCTTCACTCGGTGTGGTAAATGCATTGCCTGCACAAATGTTGGGTGGAATTGTTGGCTATGCCATTATTCCCGGAAAGCAAATTCTTGCCGCAGATATTCCTGCATCAACTAATAAGGTTCCGAATATGCAATTGCCCACTTCGCTAAAAATTGGCACCTTGCCGGGAACAACCATTAATTTAAATCTCACTACTTTTCCTTCTAACTCCGCTACCGGTTTTTATGATAATAATATTCCGGTAGTAAAACCGGATATTAAAATGAAAAATGGCGTAGTTCATCTGGTTGGAGGAATCGTAGCGCCACCGAGCCAGGTTTTGAAAGATGCCATTTATAGCAACCCAAATCTTTCCTATTTCAAAGCAGCAATCGCCCGTGCTGACAGCGGGCAAACAGGATTAAACAAATTAGATTCGTTACTTGCTTATCCGGTCACCAATATGACTGTACTTGTACCGGATAATGCAGCAGTTCAGACTTTTCTATTCGGCACCATTTATAACGCTCTTCTGCAACAAGGAATGCCGGCAGCAATCGCTGCACCTACCGCAACTCAACTTTCTTCCTCGCCGGATGTATTCAGCAATCCTGCACTTTTCGGTTCAATAACAGCCGAAATGGTGAGAGGGCTTCTGGTATATCATTTTCTGGCAACGGATGCAGGGGCCGGCTTTCAGCCCAATATAAGAGTCTTCTCAAATAATTTTTCTGCAACGCCTGCCCTTTATACCACACTTATCAATTCCGTTGTTCCCGTTCATCCTGGCATTGAAGCTCAGGCAACATT
>JAICYZ010000055.1 GCA_025933935.1 Chitinophagaceae bacterium | reverse complement strand
AAAAGACTGATTTACTGATAGATTTTTTCATGATAAAATGTTTGAAGTTTATAGAAATGTTGATGATCAGATGTCGGTTAAGAAAAAGAGTTATCAATGTTTTTCCAATCCTTCCAGCGCTACTGTGTATTCATTTTTATTCGGATCAAAGTGAATGCTGTATTGTGTTGGATAATATCCGGTTTTTTGAAAAGCGGCCGGCTGTTTTACAGGCATTGTTATATTTGGATGTGTTTCAAGATATTCCCTGGTGATCATCGGCTCAACAAAGATCATTTTACCATGATAAAATCCGTAAATGAACGTTTTTGTAAATTTTTGTCCCAGGTATTCTGATGAAAGTGTGTCTGCCCAATGCACACCCATGTTTGGAACAGCCATTACACCCGATACATAATCTTTCGGAATGTATTGTTGATCAACAGAAACGGTATCCGCACCAGGAATTATTTTAGAAAGTTCGTCGGTGCCGACTGTATAAAAATGAAAATCAAAATGCGGAAAACCATATATCGGCAACGGATCATGCCCATTTGGATTCCAGTCTAATTCAGCGTGATCAAACCCAGTGACGCCTGCCTGTGGAGGAAAATTAAGGACAAACATATTGTTCATTCCATCTTTATCCGGTAGTCCGGAAAGCATGGTTTCTGAAAATTTATAACCAATGGATTGCGGATTACCATTGTCGTTTAGAGTGACAAAAGTTTGCACAGTACCGTTACCGACCTTGGTTTCATTGCTGTAATATGTGCCGGCTTTAGAAGCTTTTTTGCAACTGAGAAATGAGGTACATAAAGTCAAAGTGGCTACGAAAAACAAACAATACTTTTTCATGAGTTTATTTTTTTTATTGAATAAAAAGTTTAAAGCATAAATCAAATTCTGCTCAAATACAGTTCAGTAAAGCATTTGCTATGGATTCGTTCTGACCGGTTAGAATGTTTTTTGCAATTGTTATTAATTACAAAATTTTTTTTAAACCAAAAGGAAAATTGCTTTTATTTATTCCTGAATAAAATTGCAGAGACAAAATTAGAATGCAGAGATACGTTGGCAATAGAACGAAAGTTATATTTTGGTCGAAAGTGAAGCGTTAAAGTTGAAATAAGAGTTGCAGTCATTTTGGAATTGACACATTTTTTCATTTTCACGTTTTCATATTTAAAAATCATTCTCTTCCATAAAACTTATTAATTGCTTCCATCCTGTTTTGTACATGAAGTTTTTCGTAAATCTTATGAATGTGTTGACGTACGGTACCGGTTGAAATAAAAAGCTGATCGCCGATCTCCTTGTATAGAAATCCTTTTGAAAGCAGTGCCAGGACTTGCTTTTCGCGACTTGATAGCGTTGAATTATCGTTAGGTTTATTGTTATCTTTTTGAAAAAACGAAATAACTTTCCTGGCAATATGTGTGCTCATCGGAGCACCACCTTCATGCAGTTCTTTCAATGCTTCAAGGATCTTTTCGGCCGGTGTTTTCTTCAAAAGGTAACCGTTGGCACCTGCAGCAAGCGCCTCATAAACCTGTTCACTGTTTTCATAGATCGTAAACATCATAAACTGCATTTGCGGGCATTTTTTCTTTACTTTTTTGATACATTCGATGCCGCTCATTCCGGGAAGATTAATATCCATCAAAACAACATCAGGTTTCAATTTTGGTAATTCATCGACTGCGCATTCTGCGTTTGCGTAAGTGGACAGGCAAATAAATTCTTCTGACTCCTCAATGATATGTTTTACTTTTTGACGTACATCGGACATATCCTCCACAATGCTTACTGAAATCTGCTCTTTCATTTTTTGGAATTTTTGCACTTCATTTTGCAAAAATAAAAAGCTCGTGTTTTAATATCATATAACGTTCGTTATACGTTTTTTTCCTTTTTTTCATCCTCTAAAGGACAATACAATTTGATGATGGTTCCGTTTTCATTTTCGATTTGAAAAGTGCCACCAATGCTTTCCATTCTGTGGCGCATATTTGTTAAACCATTTCCGAAACGGCGTTTATCATTTGTTTCAATGCCCTTGCCGTTGTCGTGTATGCATGAGCATAATCCTCCGTTTAGATTAAAAGAAATATCAACGATTGAAGCTCCGGAATGTTTTATAATATTGTGCAACGATTCTTTAATCACTAAATAAATATTTCTGCGCTGTTCACCGGTAATTTGTACATCGGGAATATGTTCCGGCACATTGAAATGATATTTGAGGCAATGATTTTGTAGAAATTCCACTGCGTGTTGCCGCGTATAAACAATCAGATCATCGAGTGTGTCGTCTTGATGATTCATACTCCAGATTATTTCATTCATTTTATCAACAACGCCGGTTGCAGCAGATGCAATCTTATCCGCAATCTTATTCTCATCATCCTTGCTTTTTTCCTTAAGATCATCGCTCAAATAAAGAATGGTTGTGAGCGCAGAACCAATGTCATCGTGCATTTCACGGCCAATACGGTCACGTTCTTCTTCCCTTGCATGCATCTTTTCCTTCAGTGTATTTACTTCATGTTGTTTTTGTAAGGTCAGCAAAGACTGCCGGTGAAGATTTTGTTTATGCCTGTAACTTCTAACGGAAAGAATCAGGATTGTGGTGAGAGCAATGATACCGCCGAGAAAAATAAAAATCCACATATTTTTTCTTTCTATTGCCGCTTTATTTTTTTCGATGCTCAAATTTTGCTCTGCAATTTTTTTATCTTTTTGTGCTGAATGGTATTGAATATTCAGGTGATGAATATTTGTCTGTATCTGCGCATTCATCATTGAATCATTTAATGCGACGTATTTATTTTTGTATAACAAAGCCTCAGCCGGTTTTCCCATTCTTTCTTTGATTACCGACATGGTATCATACATTTCCATCAGTTCATCTGCTGTGTTCAAGTGTTCTCCTATAGATATTGCGCGTGCTGCGTATTCTTCCGCTGTACCAAAGCTTTTTCTATCTTTTGCTACTACAGCCAGCTCGAACAAGGCATACAATTTTTCAAAAGGAAGACTATATTTTTTGGTGATCATTAATTCGTGCTGGTATTTTTTTTCTGCTGTTTTCAAATCATGTATCGTATAATAAACCAATCCTTCGTCGGATAAGGCATCTGCCACCAGGCTGATGTCTGGTATCTTGTAACCAATTTCTTCTGCTTGTGCAAAATGCAAAAGCGCTTCTTTATATTTTTTTTCATGTATTTCAGTGACACCCATATTGATGAGGCAGTTGCCCATAGTTACTGTATCGTGAAGCTTTGAAGCAAGATTAAAAGCATTGTGGCAATAGGTATCAGCAACGGAATAATCCTTTAAGGAAATAAAAACAGAGGCGAGGTTGTCATAAATTTTACTTTCCATTCCTTCATCGCCTCTTGAAGAAGCGAGTTGTAAAGATTTCAAATAGTATTCGGAGGCAGGTTGATAATCGCCCAAATATTCATATTCGTTTGCCACATCGTTATATCCCTCTATCAATATTTCCGGATCTTTCAGTTGTTCTGCGATCGATACATCCTGTTGTGCTGCTGCAAGTCCTTCATCAAATTCCGCTTTTTGATTATAGAGATTAATCTGGTGAGAAAAATATTTACTCAACCCTTTTTTATCATTTAAACGATCGGCAAGGGTTTTTGCCTGTTGATAATAAAAGGCCGCAGAATCGGGATTTGACGATTGGAAAGCTTCTCCATACTGAAGATAAAGAAGTACTTTTTCTTTGTTTGCCTTGCTTGTGTGCAATAAGTGAAGCAGGCTATCTCTGGATGTTTGCTGGCTTTGGGCAGTAAAGAAATCAAATAAAAAAAATGCGATTAATATTAAAATACGCAATAACACCATTTTGGTTTTTCTGAAAGTGTTTGTTTTTCAAATTTAAAGGATTTTCAATAAAGCTGCAAGCTGCTGTAACGGATCAGACGATCATTGTAAAGTTCTTATGCAGTAATTTTTAAAAAATCACTATAATAAACTTTAGGAAATAATTTTTTTTTACCGCTTGTGTGTTTGAAACAATTATTGGAAGTACTTCTTGCATTGACAAGATAATGACAGCGCTTCATCTCTGAACACAGAACACCGACGTATTAGCGGGAATTTCATATAGTTTTCCCATAAGCTAATTCAGTATTCCTTTTTCCTTGTTTATGATTTTTCTATACCTTTTTTCATTATGTACGTAAGTAAAATGGGTAGATGAAACGCCGATAAGTACGGAAAGAGCGATAAAAATATAAATTAATCCCGAACCTCCCGTTTCCCAAAGATTGGTGAATAATTTTGCCAGAAAAAACACAACAAGGAAAGCCACAACTGTCCATGCGATTGAAAACAATAAATAAAATTTCCATTTTGGGCCACTTTTCTGTTCGCGCCATTGCACCATAAAACGCCTTTCTTCATTTGTAATCATTGTTCTCTCGTATAAATATTTTTTGAAGAAAAACTGATTACTTTATTTGTAATCATTCTAAAAAATAATGATAGCAAATAAACAAATAAACAGGATTCTTTTTTCTTAATTCTTAAACCTGCTGTCTTTTATTCCTCCATCATTTCCTTTGCCACTCTGATTACATCTTCAGCATTTGGCTTGCTGAAATAATCTCCATCGCTGCCGTAAGATGGCCTGTGATCCTTTGCTGTAAGTGTTCTTGGTGAAACATCCAACCAGCGGTATCCACCTTGTTGTTCCATTACTTTGTTAAACATATAAGCTGAAGCACCACCGGGAACATCTTCATCAATAAACAAGATCCGGTTGGTTTTCTTTAAAGAACCCAGGATAGAATGATGCAGATCAAAGGGCAGTAAAGTTTGTACATCGATCACTTCACAACTAATGTCTAATTTATCTAAAATCTCAGTGGCTTCTTCAATAATGCGTAATATGGAACCATAAGAAACAATGGTAATATCAGTTCCTTCTTTCACAATTTCGGGCACCCCTAATGGTACCCGGTATTCAATTAAATTAGCAGGTAATCTTTCTTTGAGGCGATAGCCATTCAAACACTCAATCATCAAAGCGGGATCGTTGCTTTCCAACAAAGTATTGTACATACCTACAGCCTGCGTCATATTTCTCGGCACACAAACATACATGCCTCTCAGCGAATTGACGATCATTCCCATTGGTGATCCGCTGTGCCAGATGCCTTCGAGGCGGTGGCCACGTGTACGAACAATCAAGGGCACGCTTTGCTGCCCTTTCGTACGGAAATGTGTAGTACAAACGTCATCACTCAATGGCTCTAATCCAAACAGTAAATAATCAAGATATTGTATTTCTGCAATTGGCCTCAAACCGCGTAGAGCCAGGCCAAGTCCCTGTCCCATGATCGTCAGCTCTCGGATTCCGGTATCAAAAATTCTTTCTTCTCCATATTTTTCCTGCAGGCCACTAAAACCTTGGTTTACATCACCGATATGACCAAGGTCTTCGCCAAAAGCAATGACTTTATTATTGACCGCAAACAGTTCATCAAAATATTTATTTAATATTTCAAACCCATTCACCATTTCTGTTTCATGATTATACTGAACCGGTACAGGAGCAACTTTCAAAGCAGATTTTGGCCCCTCATTATAAAGATCACTGTCAAACAATTCTTTATTTTCCTGTATTAATTTCTCATAAAAATCTTTTACCTCCTCAATGTCGTCTGCGGGTGAAGAAATATTAATTGCATGAGCCAGTGTTTTCATTACGTCCCTGCGCAATGGCTCACGTAATGATGACAGGTCTTTAATCAATTTTTCTATTTCAGTTTTGTTTGAAGATACCTTTTGCAAAAGCGTGACTGTTTCGGTTACCTGTTTTTTGATTGGATTCATGTATTTATCCCATGCATTCTGCCGGCTTTGCTTGACAAAACGTTTTGCATTGTCTTCAATATCATTTAATTCATTTTCGTCTGCCAGCGAATTGGCAAGAATCCACTCGCGCATTTGTTTTTTACCATCCCATTCTTTTTCCCACGCAAGCCTGGCTGCGCTTTTGTAGCGTTCGTGGCTGCCGGATGTAGAATGTCCTTGTGGCTGCGTCAGTTCTTCCACATGAAATAAAGCAGGGGTGTGTGTTTCACGAATATGTTTAATAGCTCCATCTAATATTTCACACATGCCGGCATAATCCCATCCCTTCAGCTTGTAAATATTTATTCCATTTGTATCTTCTTTTTTTTGCAAACCGCTCAATGCTTTTGAAATAGAAGATTTGGTAGTCTGATATTTTTTCGGAACCGAGATTCCGTAACCGTCGTCCCACACAAAAACTGCCAGCGGAATTTGTAAGACGCCTGCCGCATTCATTGCTTCCCAAAAATGGCCTTCAGAAGTAGAAGAATCACCGATCGTACAAAAACAAACCTCATTTCCATTATCGCTCAGGTTGTCGTATTCTTGCAAAGCCTCCACTTCCCTGAAAACCTTTGACGCAAAGGCAAGTCCTAATGCACGGGGCATTTGTCCGGAGGTGGGAGCAATATCGGACGAAACATTTTTTTTATGAGCGAGGTCCAGCCAATTGCCATTTTCGTCGACAAATTTGGTGGCGAAATGTGAATTCATTTGTCGTCCTGCACTGAAAGGATCGTTCCTGACATCAGGATCTGCATAAAGTTGAGCGAAAAATTGTTCAACCGTAGCAAGTCCGCTTGCAAACATAAAAGTTTGATCCCTATAATATCCGGCACGGAAATCGCCGGGCATAAAAAATTTTGCCATTGCCACCTGCGCCACTTCTTTTCCATCGCCGAAGATTCCAAATTTTGCTTTGCCTGTGAGAACTTCTTTGCGGCTCAGTAAACTCGTTTCCCGGCTTTCGCAAACCACCTTATAATCTTTTAAAACCTCCTCCCTGAATTTTTCGAAGGAAAGATTTTCTAAAAGGTTTTCTTCACTGATTTGATTCGTCTCCATACAGGCAAAAATATTAATTATGAGCGATGAATGTTAAAAAACTGAAAAGGCTTCCACAATTTGCAACCATTTGGTGCGTTTTAGTATCTTTGAAACCATTTTGAACAGTTAAAATGAAAAAAATATTTACTCTTATTTGTTGTGCGACGTTTGCGCTGCCGGCTTTTGCTCAGACAAACGTTACTAAAGTAAACAAAAAGAATAAAAATATTACAACAAATGTAGCAGAATCAGCTTCGCCTGCGGCCGAAAGCCTGACTTTAAAGGAATCTGAATTTGATTTTGGAAAAATTCCGCAAGGCAAGCCTGTTACGCATGTTTTCGAATTCACTAATACCGGCGATAAACCTTTTGCTCTGGATAATGTGCAGGCGAGTTGTGGGTGCACAACCCCCGAATGGAATAAAGACACAATCGCTCCGGGCGCTACCGCCAGTATTAAAGTAGGCTATAATGCCGCCACTGAAGGCCCTTTTAATAAAACTGTTTCTATAACTTATAATGGCGCTGAAACCAAACAAATTACTATCAAAGGCGATGTCTGGAAAACTCCCGTGACATCTGCGCCTGAAAATACTTCTTTAAACATTCTAAAAAACGAACCCTAAAATTTAAACTCATCATGAAAAGATTCTTATTTGCCGCACTCTTATTATCTTCCACTTCATTATTTGCTCAAAAAAAAGCAGATGATATTGCAAAATTAAATGTAACCACATATGACTTCGGAAAAGTAAAACAAAATGTACCACCAACCGCAACAATCGTTGTGACTAACATCGGTACAGAACCATTGATCATTGAGCAGGCAACTCCATCATGCGGATGTACGGTTTCTGATTATACAAAAGCTCCAATTGCACCGGGAAAAACCGGTACCATCAGCGCCACTTACAACGCCGCTGCAGTAGGGCCAATTGATAAAACCCTCACTGTAAAATTTGCCGGTGCGGATGATGTAAAATTTGTAAAGCTTACAGGCGAAGTGTTAACTCCTGCTGCTTTTGATGCTTTGAAAACTAATAAAGAAAGCGCGAAACAATTAAAGAAAGAGAAAAAAGAAGTTACTTCAAAATCTTAAAATAATTTATATTGACAAGAAAGCCCTTCAAGCTGACGGGCTTTTTTTTTGCTTTAAACGAATAAAACCGCTTATTTTTTATAAGAATAAATCCCGTTTGCCTGTGCAATACAGGTTATCTGCAATTCATTGATGCATACATTTGGAGGCAAGGAAGCACAATAGAAAATTGTTTCTGCAACATCAGCTGCTGTCAACGGAACAAAACCTTCATAAACTTTTTCAGCTTTTTCTTCGTCGCCTTTAAATCTTACCAAAGAAAATTCAGTTTCTACCGCTCCTGGTTTTACATTCGTTACTTTAATCTGATGCTGCAATAAATCAATGCGCATTGCTTCATTAATCGCCTCCACAGCGCTTTTTGTTGCACAATAAACATTGCCTCTTTCATATACATCATCGCCGGCAGTGGAGCCAAGGTTAATAATGTGCCCGGAATTTCTTTTTATCATATACGGAAGTATTGCTTTACTTACATACAATAATCCATTGATATTCGTCTTTATCATCGTTTCCCAGTCGGCTAGATAAGCTTCATCAAAAAGCTCGCGCCCCAAAGCAAGGCCGGCGCTGTTTATCAGGATATCCACTACTTTCCACTTGTCAGGAAAATCATTGATCGATTCAAAAACTTCTTCTTTTTTTTGCACATCAAATGCCGCACACAAAACGTCTATGTTATAAGTTTCTTCCAGTTCCTTTTTTAAATCATCCAGTCTTTCTTGTCTTCTTCCATTGATAATAAGATCATCGCCGTTAGCTGCAAATTTCTGCGCACATGCTTTGCCGATTCCCGATGTTGCACCTGTAACAAAAACAATTCGTTTCATTTTATTTTTAGTTTTATTTTTTGTAAAGTAAATAAACAAGAATTAAAAAGAAATCAGGCAAAATTCTGTAACCTAAAAAAACAAAATTTTCATTATTTCTTTCTTTACTGAATAAGATATTTAATTCCGGCAAAAAGTAACTCGCCTCTATTCAAATATCAATTCTCCCGGTGAAGAAATAATTTTTAAACAATCCACAATATTTGAGTACAAAAAGCCTTCCTTTTCTGTTTTATATAAAAAGGAAATTAAATGATCATAAAAGCCTGAGGTGTTCAATACAAAAATCTTTTTATTGTGAATATTTAATTGATTCCATGTGAGCATTTCAAAAAACTCATCCATTGTACCAAAGCCGCCGGGGAGCACCAATGCAGCATCACATTTTTCATACATCATCCTTTTTCTGATGTGCATATCTTCCACTTCAAGCATTTCTGTAAGGCCGTGGTGCTGGTGTTCAGGGATCGCTAAAAACCGTGGCATAATTCCAATTGCTTTGCCTCCCTTTTCTAAAACTGCATTGGCTACAGTGCCCATCATTCCTTTATTTCCACCTCCATAAATTAAAGTAACATTTTTTTCTGCAAGCAAATTCCCCACTTGTTTTGCATGCGTACAAAACAACGGATCATTGCCATTTTTTGAACCGCAAAAAACTGCTAAAGATTGAATTGACATATTTTTATTTATCTTGGAAAAATTTCAAAATTAAAACATACACTCCTTATTCATTTTTTAATCTTTCCAAAACGAAATTATGTCTCCTGTTGTATTGCTTTCTTTTATTATCGGCTATTTTTTAATGCTCATCTTAATCTCGTATTTCACTTCAAAAAAATCTACTTCCAACGCTACTTTTTTTATTGCCAACCGTAACTCAAAATGGTATCTCGTTGCCTTTGGAATGATTGGTACTGCACTCAGTGGCGTGACATTTATTTCTGTTCCGGGGGAAGTGGGAAACCTTGCGGGCTCTCAGTTTCGCTACTTTCAGTTTGTACTTGGAAATGCCGTTGGTTATTTTATTGTCGCCGGAATCTTACTTCCATTATACTATAGAATGCATCTCATTTCTATTTATGAAGTGATAGAAAGAACGCTTGGAAAAGTAAGCCATAAAACTGCTGCAGCAATCTTTTTAATTTCACGCGTTATCGGATCGGCATTCAGATTATACCTCGTGGCGATTGTTTTGCAAAAATTTATTTTTGACGAAATGGGCGTTCCTTTCTGGCTCACCATCGTGATTTGTTTATTGCTCATTTGGGGATATACTTTCAGAGGCGGATTAAAAACCATCATCATTACCGACACGCTTCAAACTGTTTTCCTGGTTGCGTCTGTGATTCTTTCAATATATTTTATCTGCAGCAGCCTTGATATGAATATTCCACAAGCTTTTCATGCAATAAAGAACAGTAACTATTCTAAAATATTTTTTACTGATAATTTTGTTTCCAATAAATTCCATTTTTCCAAACAATTCCTTGGAGGAATATTTGTAACGATTGGCATGTTTGGCCTTGATCAGGATCTGATGCAAAAAAATCTAAGCTGCAAAAATTTAAAAGATGCGCAAAAAAATATGCTCAGTTTTACTTTTATTTTTGTGTTGATCAATCTGTTTTTTTTAAGCGTTGGCGCTTTGCTTTACATCTACGCAAACCGTGAAGGCATTCCAATTCCGTTGGATTCTGTTACCCATCAGCCACGAACTGACTATTTGTTTCCGGACATTGCTTTGAATTATTTTAAAGGTGTTCCGGCAGTTGTGTTTATGCTCGGCTTAACTGCTGCAACGTTTGCCACCACTGATTCCGGACTCACTGCTTTGACTACATCTTTCTGTATTGATTTTTTAAATTTTGATAAAAAGGATCCATCAAGAGAAAAAAAGATGGAACGAACCAGAACATTTGTGCATGTTGCTTTTTCATTAATTATACTTTTCGTGGTCTTATTATTTAATGCCGTAAATGACGCATCGGTTGTGACTGCAATTTTTAAAGTAGCGACCTTCACTTATGGACCGCTAATTGGTCTATTTGCATTTTCTTTATTTGCCAAAAAGCGACAGGTACTGGATTACGCAACACCAATCATCGTTGTAATCGCTCCGCTATTGTGTTATTTTATAGATAAGTATTCAAAGGTATTATTAGATGGATACGTGTTTGCCGATGAGTTAATTATTGTGAACGGGCTTCTTACCTTTATCGGGTTGTGGATCATGTCTAAACGAAAAACATCCGATGAAATAAAATTATCTTATGCCTGAATTAATAAACGAAAAAGCAAATAATTATGCAACTCATTTTTCTGAGCCGACAGATAGATTGCTACAGGAAATAGAAGAATTCACTTTAAACCATCATGCACATTCAAACATGCTGAGTGGCCCTTTGCAAGGAAAGCTGTTGGAAATGCTAAGTAAGATCATTAAACCAAAATTGATTTTGGAAATAGGAACTTTCACTGGTTACAGCGCATTATGCCTTGCAAAAGGATTGCAACACGATGGTTTTTTACATACGATAGAATTGCGTGAAGACGATGCAGCTATTGCACACAATTATTTTGCAAAATCTTCACAGTCGGATCAAATAATTTTACACACGGGAAATGCGTTAGATATTATTCCCCGGTTGAATGAAGAATGGGATTTGGTTTTCATTGATGCGGATAAAACCAATTATATTAATTATTACGAATTAACTTTACCACGATTAAAAAAAGGTGGAGTAATTCTCGCGGATAACGTATTATTTCATGGTGATGTTTTGAAAGAAAATATTTCCGGAAAGAACGCAATTGCAATAAATAATTTTAATAAACATGTGGCAAACGATGATAGAGTGCAACAGGTAATTGTCACTGTCAGAGATGGTGTAATGATGATTCTTAAGAAATAACATTTTAAATATTTGAACGAAAAATCCTGTTTATAAATGAACAAGGCGATTATAATTTTGTTGTTTTTTTTCGGGTGTTTTTGCGATTGTGCCGGCCAGACAATGACTGCACAACAATATGTACAGGAATATAAAGACCTTGCTATCAGTGAAATGAAAAGGATGGGAGTGCCTGCCGCTATTACGCTTGCGCAGGGTTTATTAGAAACGCAGAGTGGCAACAGCGATCTTTTAAAAGCTTCAAATAATCATTTTGGGATAAAATGTAAAAGCACGTGGACGGCAGAAACAGTAACCCACGATGATGATGCTCCTGGCGAGTGTTTTAGAAAATATAAAAACGCCGAAGATTCTTATCGGGATCATTCCAATTTTTTGAGAGGGAACAGCCGTTACGACTTTCTGTTTCAATTAGATCCGGCAGATTATAAAGCATGGGCTTATGGTTTACGAAAAGCAGGTTATGCCACCAATCCTAAATATCCGGAAATTTTAATAAAATATATTGAAGACAACAACCTCGAGCAATATACGATGGATGCGATCAATGATGTACCGCATTTCGATGTTGCCAAATACACAGATGATCCGGTAAATAACTCTGTTGCCTCACAGCAAGATGATTCTGATTTGGCCATGCCAACAAATCTGGTTATCAATGGAGCGAAAGCTTTGTATGTTCCAAAAGGCACGTCTTTACTGGCTATTGCCACTCAGCATAACATCAATCTTGACAAGCTGTTGACGATAAATGATCTGACAAGAGATGGGATTTTACAGAAGGGGCAATACATTTTTTTAGAGAAGAAGAAAAAAGAAGGACAGCAGGATTTTTGTATAACTGAAGCTAATGAAACCATGTACGATATCTCTCAAAAATATGGAGTGATCTTGCAAAATCTCTATTCTTATAATCAATTTACTCCTGATGATTTTATTGTCGCAGGCACAAAAATATTTTTGAAACCACAGGTATTCAAGGAAATAACAGCAAATGCAGATGCTGAAAAGCAAAATGCTGCTTCAGCCGTAAGACAAAATCCTCAAAGCACAAACATCAAACTTTCTAACTCAAACCTTCAACCTTCAACTTCAAACCTGCAATCATCAACAACTCATGAAGTGCTGCCAAAAGAAAGCCTTTACGGCATTTCAAAGAAATATGGTGTTACAGTAGATGAGTTGAAAAAATGGAACAATCTGACCAGCGACCATATTCAAACCGGGCAGCAGCTCATCATTTCAAAATAATTTATGTCTACTTTAAAAGTACACGACAAAGAATTTATTCCTTATATCACTTCTGAACAAATAGAAGAACAAGTGACAAGAGTTGCTGCTGAGATCAATAAAGATTACGAAGGTAAAAAGCCTTTATTTATTGCAATACTGAACGGTGCGTTTATTTTCGCCGCAGATCTTTTTAAAAAAATAAATGTTGAGGCGGAAATTTGTTTTATAAAACTTGCTTCTTATAAAGGTGTAAAATCTACCGGAAAAGTTATTACCGCTATCGGCCTGGATGCAGAACTTTATAATCGTGATGTCATCATTGTTGAAGATATTGTGGATACCGGCAAAACTTTGTCCCAGTTTTTGCCACAATTAGAGCATCATCATCCCGCATCTCTCAAAGTAGCTTCATTGCTTCACAAACCTGCTGCAACTGTACATACGATAAAAATAGATTATCTTGGTTTTACCATTCCTGATAAATTTGTATTGGGATATGGCCTGGACTATGACGGACTTGGAAGAAATTTGAAAGAGATCTATCAATTGATTTAAACTTGTTGAAAAGAATAAATTTCAAAGGTTAGCATTATCAAATATTTTTTTCTTGAAAACAATTCTGATCTTATTTGCTGCTTTATATTTCGTTGAACCGGTCACTGCTCAATATTATATTCGCGGAGAAGTAAGAGATGAAAAAAACCAACCGCTGCAGAATGTCAAAATATATATGCCGGAAAAAAATTCGCTTTATTCAAGTGGAGTTTCCGGTGGATTCGGTATTCCCACTACCAATTTATATGATTCATTGATTTTTAGTCTCGACGGATATTTTTCACAGGCGATAAAAATTAAAACACAGGAGTACCAACATATTATTTTACAATCCTCTCTTTCTGCTTCTCACACTTCCAGGCAAAAAATGGTTTCTATTACAAGAGGGATAACCGGAAATATTTTGCCGGTTTCTTATTATCTTGATGAGAGCTACAGCAATCTTGCAGAAAATGATTTTATCAAAACAAGCGATAAAACCAGTACTGAATTTTCGATGCGCATTGATAAAGCATCTTACAGTAATATACGCAGGTTTATCAATCAAAATACCAAAGTGCCGATAGATGCTGTAAGGATAGATGAAATGCTCAACTATTTTAATTTTAACTATAAAGACCCTGATGGTAATGATGTATTTCGGCTACAGTCGCAGGTTTCCAACTGCCCATGGAATAAAGATCATCGGTTACTATTTTTAAATTTATCTGGAAAAAAATTAAATCTCGATCATGTTCCTCCGTCCAATCTTGTTTTTTTAATTGATGTTTCCGGAAGCATGGATTTGCCAAACAGGCTTCCACTTTTGAAGGAAGCATTTCAGTTATTGGTAAAAAATTTAAGAAAACAGGACACGGTTTCAATTGTAACTTATGGTGGATCGGTGGGAGTGTGGCTACAACCAACGAGTGGTAAAGAAAAACAAAAAATCTCCAAAGCAATTGAGGAATTAACCGCTTCAGGCGACACGCCCGGCGAAGCCGCAATCAGAATGGCGTATAAATTAGCCCAGGCAACTTTTATTAAAGGTGGAAACAACCGAATCATTCTTGCGACAGATGGTGATTTTAATATCGGGCAAAAAAGTGAAGAAGATTTGGAAAATTTGATTTCAAAGGAAAAACTATCGGGCGTATATCTTACTTGCCTCGGTGTGGGAATGGGAAATTATAAAGATTCAAAAATTGAAGTTTTAGCCAAAAAAGGAAATGGAAATTTCGCGTATATTGATGATGTAAGAGAAGCGGAAAAAGTGTTGGTTACAGAATTTACACAGACACTTTATTCCATTGCAAGCAACGTGTACATTGGCGCCAGATTTAACCCTGCTGTCATCAGCCAATACCGTTTGATTGGCTATGATAATAAAAAAAGCATCATTGCAGAAAATAATTTCGAACTCGAAGGTGGCGAAATTGGCTCCGGTTCCGGAAATACAGTAATCTTTGAAATTATTCCAGCTGCCAAAGATTCTTTGAACAGTAAACAAACCCCGCTTGCTGACGCCAGTCGGGCAGGAAATATTGCCAATTTTGTTGTTCATTACCGGTTGCCAAATGATACTGTTGAACATCTTATTAATTATCCCTGCCCTGAAAATTATAATAGATTTGATTCTATAAATAAGGACCTTCAGTTTGCTACAGCAGTTGCCATGTTTGGATTGAAACTAAGGGAATCAAAATATTTTCCTGCCGACATAGAATGGAACGCAATCAAAAATATTGCAGTTGCTTCGTTGACTTCTGATAATTTTTTAGAAACAGAATTTATAGCATTGGTGGATAAAGCAAAGGACATTTATAATGACAAGAAGAAAAGAAGATTTTGGAAAAAAGAAAGGGATTAAAGAAATAACGGGCTTTTGTAATTAAAATATGGTGTAAATTTTGCTTTATTGAATTTCTTACTTTTATAAAATAAAATAACAAATATGCACGTCATTCCCTTTTTACTAAAAGAACTTGAGCAGGAAGCAAACACTACCGGCAAATTCTTTAAGTTATTAAAACCTGAAGATTTTCAATGGAAACCTCATGAAAAAAGTATGACGATAAAGCAACTGGCTTCTCATATTGCAGAGCTACCTGGTTGGATTGATTTCGCTATAAATACGAATGGGATTGATTTTGAAAAAATGCCTTATGAACCTCCGAAAGCGAACAATTCTGAGGATTTGTTGAAAATATTGGAAGGCTCTTTGAAAAAAGCAACTGATGCTTTGCTAAGTGTAAGAAACGAAGATGACCTGTTGCAAACATGGACGATTCAAAACGGTGAACAGATCATAGCAGCAATGACAAAGTTTGAATCACTTCGCGTTTCTTATAGCCAGACAACACATCACCGCGCGCAACTGGGTGTTTATCTTCGTTTGCTGAACATACCGGTCCCTCAAAGTTATGGACCGACAGCAGATGAGCCGTTTTAATTGCGAAAGTGTAAGAGGTAGTATAATTTCAGAAAAATATCTATTATTTCGCCAATTTTTAAAATTGCAGATACACATTTCCCTCTGATTCTGTGAGGGGATATGTATGAATATTTTCTTTTGCAGGCCCTGCTTTTACCTGTCCATTATTTACGTCAAACTGGGAACCGTGCCAGGGGCATTGAACGGTGCTGCAAATCATTGCTCCTCCTGCAAGTGAGCCACCTTTATGTGTACAATGATCATCAAAAGCGACATAACCTTTTTCTGTTTTTCCCAGCACAATTCTTTTGCTACCAACATGCAACAATTTCATTTGGTTTAGCTTTAATTCATCCTTATCAGCCACTTTTATTTTTTCTTTTGTTTCTTCAAAATATGCTTCCTTCCACTTTCCTGCTTCAGCATAACGAGGATCAACACCGATTTGATTTCGGTATACTAACGTTCCCCCGAGCCAGCCGGCAACAAAAATGAGAATCACACCTGCCGCCTCCAATATCAGAATTAAGGTCGTGTTCGGGTTATCATTTCGCCTGATTAAAAAGGCAATAAAAAATAAAATAAGATGCGAAACATTTACAAGTGCATGTTTCAGACCGCGTTTTTTTGCAGAACTTTTTGGCGGAACAGTAAAAAGATAGTCGATCAAACCGGGGATTGCAGCAATCAATCCCATAATAATACCAGCAATAACAAGATAATATCCAGTGTTCCAAAATGAATTATTGCCGGAAATGTCTGCGATCATATCAGAAACAAACGTTCCAATCAAAAAGGCAATTGGGAAACTTACCAAAATAGGATGTACCGGGTGGCTTTTGAAACTTGCTTTGCTTTTCATAAAAAAGATTTATTTTTTGCTTCACAATAATCTTACCTGATATTGAAACCAGGCATCGTACGGCATAACAATTGTATAAATGTCAGCTAAAATAACCGTGTAAAAATGAAATCACTTGTAAGAAAACTGATAAAAGTGCTTATCGAAAAAAACCTGACTGTTTCTTTTGCAGAAAGTGTTACCTGCGGATTAGCATCAAACGGAATGAATTGTACAACGGGCACTTCAGATGTCTTTATGGGAAGTGTCATTTGCTATAATGAAGCGGTGAAAATTAATTTGCTAAAAGTAGATCCCACATTAATTGAAAAATATACAGCAGAATCGCAGGAAGTGACCGATGCTTTGGCCGTTAATCTTCAGCAATTAATTCATTCAGATATTTATGTCGCCATTACAGGACTGAATGCAAATGGAGGAAGTGAAACGCCGGAAAAGCCGGTTGGCACTATCTTCTTCTCATTACTTTATAAAGGAAACCTGGTAAGATGCAGAAAACTTTTTAAAGGAACGCCAAAGCGTATTAAAAAAGAAGCATGCAAGCAGGTTTATAAAATGATTATTTCAGAATTGGAAAAGTAGATGAATCTTTCAATATTTCGAGGAATAGTTTTTTCTTAGTTCAGCAAACAAATAAATAAACCGATTTCTTTTTT
>JAICYZ010000110.1 GCA_025933935.1 Chitinophagaceae bacterium | reverse complement strand
GGATTGGCAAAATCCTGGCGCGAACAGAAAAATTTTGATTTTGTCCACATGCCGGACTGTACCGCCGTTTCAGACCAAACCAATTTTCCGTCCTGCGAATTGTCCGGCACATAACTTCCAAGTGGATCAGCGGCCTCCGGATTGAATTGAAGCAACCTGTAAGCGTATTGATTATCTTTATTGAGATCGCTCCACTGCAGGATATAATCTCCCACCTGGATCAAATTTGAATCTTTGCGAATGGAATTATCTCCGGCAGTTTTTATCATTTTAAAAAGAGAAGTGCTTTCCGGATCTACGGTCCAAAGCTGGTAGTTTCCACTTTCCCGGCTGTAGCTTATGCAGTAAAGATTATTTGAGTTATTCATAAAAGAATGATCCTTTAAATTTTTTCAAAAAAAAGATGTGTTACAATAGTTTGATCAATTTCCAACTGGTTCGATATTTCCGCAGCATGGATTCCCGGGATCTGTAGCCGTCTTACAACGTTGCCATGCTTCTTCAAAAGTGTATTTCGGACGAGGTGGATCAGGTTCGAAAAACAAGTCCATTTGTGCAAGCGCGCAAAGCGTCAACTGATCATTTTCATTCGCAGGCTTTGGAGCGCCTGTACCACCGGCATTGCCAAACCACCGCTGGCATGCTTGCGACTTTGCATCCTGGGGACTGATATCCGGGTTGTCGGAATAAATTTTAAGAAATGTAGCTGACACCATATCTTGCGCTTCGTATTGCCTGATGTCCGGAATTGTAGACGGATCATTTGTGCACTTTCCGGTTACACCTGCTGCAATCATGTGATTCGAAATAAGGTAAGGTGTTTCTCTCTGGGAATGTGGAAACACTTTAAATGTACCCGTCTGCATGACATTCACCTCGGGCACTCCGTTTTCGTCCTGCGGAAGAACATCAGTGTATGCTGTCCTGAACCAACCGGGGGATTGCGGGTCATACAATGGCGAGCCGCAAATGAGTAAGGGCAAGGTATATTTTCTGTCTTCAGGCCAGCCGGGCGGATTCAGGAATAATTCCAGCATCGAGCGAATGTAATCCCTGTCCGGCCCCCCATCAAAGAAACCGGAGGCCATCATAATAGGAAAATAATCATTGGGATATTCACTTTCACCTGAACCCGGCGCAGCGATCGGGCTTACTTCCATAAATGTTTTGTAGAACGAAGAATCCTTACTTTCTATTCCTGCACAGGTCAGCAATTGCTCCCAGCGCCTGAAAGTAATTGCATTTTCAAAAGTCCCTAATTGAACTACGGCCCACGGCGGATAATGAAGCAGCAGGATGCCTTTTTGATTCATCACATTGAGGCCGAGCGAAGGAAATAAATGCCATTTGGAAGTGCCATCGGTTTGGCTGTCATTCACATGGTAGCCATCCATCGGATTCCACACTTTCAATTCTTTCATCAATTCCATTCCCCTGATTGCTTTTTGTGCATAATCTTTACTGAAGACCATCGCATGCCGATTTCCGAATGTTTCCAGCACATGCTGTTCTCCCGTACTTTCAAGTCTTATATAGTATTTGCCATCAGCTCTTGTTACTTCTGCTTCCCGGATATCTATGCCATCAGCCTTCAATGAATTCTTCGTATAGTGTTTGATTACGTCGGTATAATCATGAAAGCCCAGGCTCGCGTCTGCGAATTTGGGTGGAGGAAAAAGTTGTTCAATTTTTTCTGCATCTCCGAATACATACTTGTAGGAAGCCATAGATTTTTTTTGACAATGATGAAATAAGATTTGCTCTCGTTAACCCGCCAGGTTGCTGGCAGGTTGCTTTCCATAAATTCTTAGCGGAAAAAGTGTTTAAAATAGGTGTGGTAAATGACAATTAATTAACGCCGGGGATAACAGTTTTTTTCATTGCAAAAACATTTCTCTCTCCCTGTTGTTTGCCGGTCTCATCAACATCAAATCGGATTTCAAAGTACGATTATTTTTATTCCGCTATCATATTTTTTTCTTTCTGAAATCTTCGAGGTAAATATCTGCGAATGTCTTTCGCTGCAACGTAAATTTTTCGCAAAAAGAAATTGCCTGATCCAAAATTTTTTTATTTTGAAAAGATTCCGGCAAAACTGAAAATCCTTCAACAGCAAGTTGCATCAGCTTACCCGCTGTTTCAAAAATAACATCGGATTCCAAACCGGATACAGCTTGCTCCATCAGCGATTGCAAATCATCTTGAAAAGGTATTAGCATATCAAGTGTCTTTTCCAGGTAATCATTCGAATACAATAATCCGCAGTAAAATATAACAGGCACCATTTGCCATTCGGGAGGAGGGGCATCTACCGACCGTAATTCGAGATAACCTTTGAGCCTGACTTCCGGAAATAAAAGAGAGAAATGGTTTTTCAAATGTGATAAAGTTGGATGTAAGCCCTTCACGCCATGATTGATCCAGTATTCCAATGTGATGACTGGTGGAAATATTTCATCTCTGAATTCTTCTATAAAAATAACCGGAGCTTTTAAAGCGAAATTTAGATAAGCATCTATCATGACATCTTTATCAAAGATGCTTTTTGCCTTTCCGGTTATAACACCTGTCCTCGATGTATCAAGTTGTTGCCAAATGAAACTTCTGTGCGATTTATGGCCATTCACTTTACCTGCAATAACAGGTGAATGAGCAAACAGGGCTGTCGCAAAAGGAGCGAGCAGGTTAGCAGCAAAAAATGTTTTTGTTCGTGTGTCCCAATCAGAACCGGTGTCCATATTAATTTGCAGCGAACAAGTCTGAAGCATCATCTGCCTCCCGAATGTATTGAGGTTGTCAAAATAACGGGACATCGCACGGTATCTTGATTTATTCATTTGCAAACCGATTTGATCAACCGAAAACCAGGGGCACGTTCCGCATTGCAAAAACTGAAAATTTGTTTGTTTACTGATCTCCTGCAAAATCTGCTGCATGAAATGAATCTTATCAGAAAGCATTCCAATGCTATCGCAGGGTGCGGTGGATATTTCTATTTGTGCTCCCGGTTCAAAATGAAAACTACTACCTTCCGGAAAATCAATCGCAGCGATAATTGAACGCGGTTTATCATTAAATGCATTTTCAAAAGCATACCGCGGTATTCCTCCTTTCAATGCTGAATGGTGAACCAACACATTCATTAAAGAATCGTTATTTCCATAAAGTTGCACCGGAAGAATCTCTCCATCAGCATTAATCGCATAAGGAAAACATTCCAGTTCTACTCCAATACTGCCAGGCAATTGTCTTTGATCATGGTTAGGATCAACGGCTCGTCCGAATAAAAATTCTTCGATATAATTTCTGCAAATTTCTTTGGAAATAAAAGTAGCGGACATGGTCATCATTTCGGTTTTTTTCCCGATTGTTTTTCCTGGAGAATATTTTGTAACGCATCGAAAAACATCGCAGCAATATGGGTGTTGTAAATCTGATCAATTTCCCGGATACAGGTAGGGCTGGTTACATTGATTTCCGTGAGAAAATCTCCAATCACATCAATACCCGTAAATAATAATCCGTGTTCTTTTAATGCCGGGCCTACCTGTTTGCAAATCCACCGGTCTCTTTCCGTTAGTTCAAAACCTTTTGCCTTTGCGCCGGCTGCAAGGTTTCCGCGATGGTCGCCTTCTGATGGAATTCTTGCAATGCCATAATCTACCGGAATGCCGTCAATCAAAATAATTCTTTTATCTCCTGATGTTTCAATTTCCGGAATGTATTTCTGTGCCTGGATATAGCGCTGACCAGAACCTGTTATCTCATCTAAAATGACACGGGTATTCGGATCGCCCTTTGCAATTACATACACAGATTTTCCACCCATTTTATCGGTGGGTTTTACTATGATCTTTCCATGGGTTTCAAGAAATGTTTGGACAGCAGTTACAGACCGGGTAAGCAATGAAGGCGGGCAGCATTGCGGAAACCAGGCAGTAAAAATTTTTTCATTTGCATCGCGTAATGAACGGGGATTATTCACTACCAGCGCTCCTTCTGCTTCGGCTCTTTCGAGAATGTAAGTAGCTATAATAAATTCTATATCGAAAGGTGGGTCTTTTCTCATCAGGATCACATCGAGATCGCCCAATGGCCCATATTCTTCACCGGTAAATTCAAACCATTTGTTGACATCATTGAATACTTTCACATATCGCATGCGCGCTTCGGCACGGCCATCCCTTAAAAAAAGATCGGCCATTTCCATATACACAATCTCCCATCCACGCAACTGTGCTTCAAGCATAAAAGCGAGAGAAGTATCTTTCTCAGGATGAATGGAAGCAATTGGATCCATGACAACGCCGATTCTTATCTTATTCATGCTTTGAATGCTATAATTTATTTAATAATTTTCTCCCGGATCAGTAACCGCAAATTTTTTTAATCATTGAATTTAATAAAAAATCCTTCTCTATTTGCTCACCAGCTTTTCATAACCCTTCCAGCCCTCCGGCAGCGTTCCTTTCATATATTGCTCACACCGCTGCGCAAAAATTGACGGCACTGTATCTTTACTATCTGATTTGATCAGGCTATTAAAGATCGTTAGCGCAGATGAAAAATCACGATTGAAATAGGCATCCATTCCCGTTGCCAATTCTTCTCTTGTTGCTTCCTTGGCCCTGCGACGGCTGTCTTCTTCGGCATCGAGCACCTCATATAACCTGATGGCGGTATCCTTTCCCTTTACTGCTACATAATCTACCATCCGGATGGAAAAGTTGCCGGGATTTTCAAGAGAGGTATAAGTATTTTCACCAATCAGAAATTGTGCTTCATAGGTTCTCGTCAGTTGTTCGATGCGCGAAGCAAGATTTACTGAATCTCCCAGGACGGTACATTGCATCCGGTCCTGGGCTCCCATCGTTCCGAGAACCATTGGGCCTGTGTTCATTCCCAATCCCATTCTTAATGCGGGCCGCCCCCTTGAAGCAAGCTCATCATTGAACTTTCGTAATGCCGCACACATCATTATACCAGCTTCAACGGACTGTTGGGCAGGCACGGGAAACAAAGCCATAATCTCATCTCCGGCATAGGAATCAATGAATCCGCCAAGTTTAGCAATAGGTTCGCCTAACACACTGTAATATTCATTCAGCAACTCAATGACATCATGAGGAGAAAGTAGTTCCGCCATTGCAGTGAATTCACGAATATCAGAAAACAGCACACTCATTTCCATCGCAACAGATTCACCTAATCCTACTCTCGCAATATCGTTATGACCAAGATTTTTCAGGAATTGGTCTGGCACAAAACGTTGTTGTGCTTTCAGCAATCGTTGCTGGTCTTCATAGATTCTTGCATTGGCAAGAGAAATTGCGGCCTGACCTGAAAGCAACCTGATAATATTTACCCGTTCTTCACTAAATGCGCTGTGTGTTACATTGTTTTCCAGGTACACCGCCACTCTCCAGTGATCGTGTAACGGAAGCGGCACACACATCACCGACAAGGGCTTTTCCTTAATGATGTATGGATCAGAAGAGAATGGATTTATTTTGGAAGCATTGTTTATGACGATTGCCTCATTGGTGCGCCACGCAGTGTTGATAAGTGATAGAGGATAGCGTGGCTCACTTTCCACAGCTGATGTCTCATTCACCTGCTGGTTGCTTTCATCATATTGAGCGAGTATGGCAATATGCCCTTCCCGGTCTTCAAAAAGGAAACCCTTTTGCGCACCTGCATTTTCCAGCAGAATTTGTAATGTGGACTTAAAAAGTTTTTCGAGCACCAGTTCACCGGAGATTGTTTGAGAGGCTTTGAAAACAGAGTCCATGTCCAACAATCTTGAATCAATGGTGTGTGTAGTAGTGTGCAGTGTTGATTCAGATTTTTTTTCTTCAGGGGTACTGCTTCTTGATGCGGCTAATTCGAAAAGAAACGGATATTCTTTATCCATCACTTCTACTTTTTGAGAGGCGCCCCATCTGTAATATAAATAACGCGAAGCCTGCAAATATCCTTCTGCTGCTTTCGGAAGGCCTTTGCGCAATAATAGTTTTGCTGCCATTTCATTTGCCATCGCTTCGTCGCGGATAAATTCATTTTTTTGAGCACCTGTTATCGATTGTTCGAAAAGTGATAAAGCATCAGCTATATTTTCATTGTAACCGGCAAGCACAGCCTCCATTAATAATTGAAGATGACGGAAATTTTGGGAACACTGGTTTGCCCACTTTGTCATTGCGGCGAGGCTTTGATTCATTTTATCAAGCATGGCTTGTTGCCCTTCAATGTCTGCATCGGGAAGTAAAGTTGCGTACACCAAAAAAGATATTATGTGAAAACGTACTAACTGTGGCAATGACATCACAGATGATATCAAACGTTCCTGCTCGAGTATATGAGGCAATGCGCCTTTGGCGTCATTGTATAAAAGATGAATTTCTGCCTTATAAATATGATAATTGGCAATGCCGGTCATAAAATGGCGATCTTTCATTCCGTCCATACATACCTGTTCATTGAAATTTTCGTCAGTCATGGAGTAGAGGCTTTCCGTGAGCCCCTGGAAATTCAATTGCATTTGTAAAAACAAGGTTCCTGAATCATAGGAATCCTGGTAATCACATTCCTTCACGATCTTCAACATCTTACGATGCTCACTGGACGCGCTTTGAAGATCTAATTTTGGATCCCAGATAATACAATCCTGGGCGCTATAAGCGAGATACAAAAGGTCGCCGGATTGGTACCCTGTTTCAATCCCCTTGCGAAACCATGGTGTCATGGTTGACCAATGATTAGACCAGTGATGGACAAACATGGTATATACATAAATGATTCTCGACTTCAGGGCAATGTCATCAAATTTTTCTATGATGCTTACACCGAGCTTACCATATTCATAGCCAAGCTTTGTATCATTAAAATAACCACAAAGGATCATTCCATAAGCTGCGTAGGAAAAAGCAGTTTCGGGACTGTTGCCATATTGGATGGCCAGGTTCACAGATTTCAAAACAAGATAAGGGAACATGGCGCCACTGGCGGAGAGAAATGCTGCTGCAAAAATTTCCATCAATAACTGGCTGGCTATTTTTGCTTTCAGATCATACATCTCAGGAAGGTGAATGAGTTCCGCAACCGGGCGGTCATTCAAATTTTTGGCAACTAACGCTACTTCTTCATCCACATTTTGAGAAGTCGGTTCCTGCAAAAATTCAAACCCCAAAAATGACAGCCCCTCACAGGCAGCAAGGATAGATTCCCGCATTTTGCCAATGGTAGCATATTGACGGGTTCTGGCGGATAGCACCAATGCTTTTTCGATAGATGTTTTTGCATGCTTCAACATGGCTTCCGACCATTGGTCAGCTTCATCCCAATCTCCTGTCAGATAGGTGCAATGCTGAATCTCCTCATATAATTTCCAGGTCAGATCGTAATCTGCTTGCCAGGAATCTTCTTTCAGCAATTCATAGGCTGTCTTTAGGTAAGTCAATGCGGCGGCGTAGGCGGAAGATTGTTTGGCTTTTATTCCGGCTTTTAAATTCAACACTACCAGCTTGTTGCGCTCTTCCGGATTTTCTATCAATAACCTTCCCTCATTCAAATGACCGGTCGCTTCAAAAATTATTTCATCCAGTTTTTGTTCACTTGTATGTTTCAGGATCAGGCGGCCAATGGAGAGATGGAGTGCTTGTCTTTTTTCAGGGGCAATCATTGAATACGCTGCCTGCTGCATCCTGTCATGCTGAAAACGATAAGTAGGGTTCAGTTCATTCGATTCTTCTTCTACACCTGTTAACTTCCCATTTTGGTTGAATGCTTCTAATCCGACAAACTTATAATTTTCATTAAGTGGAATTACGATATTTGCACGCAGGGCCTCCTCTAACACTCTGGCTGTTTGCTCCATCGTGCTTTCATAAATGATGGATAAGGTTTTCAGGTCAAAAGTGGCGCCGATACATGCGGCCAATTGAAGAATCTGCTGTGTAGGTTTTTGAAGGCGCGACTGACTGGCTACCAGGAAATCAACAACATTATCGCTGTTTCCGGTTTTACGAACCTCATCAATATCCCAATTCCATTTACCTTTTTCCGGGTTAAACCTGATAGTGCCTCTTTCATTCAGATCCTTTAATAATTCATTTGTAAAAAAAGGGTTACCTGCTGTTTTTTCGAAGAGCACCCGGCTCAACGGTCTTGCTTCCCGACCGTCGCAATGCAGGGCATCGGTTACAATCTGGTTTACTGCATCCACGCTTAAAGGCCCCAGCTGTAAGTTTTCGATGAGTCTTACCTTTTGAATTTCTTCCAGGATTAAATTAAGAGGATGTGAGGCATCAACGGCATTGCTGCGATAGGTGCCAATGAGTAAAAAATAACCTAACTCCTGCGAGGTTACAAGATGTTGGATCAGGTTTAACGTAGGAATATCACTCCACTGCAGGTCATCCATAAATAATACAAGCGGATGATCTTTCCCTGCAAATACTTTGACAAAATTCTCAAGCAGTATGAAGAATCGTTTCTGTGCCTCAGCGGGAGGAAGTTCCTGAACAGGAGGATGCTCACCAATAATCAATCCCAGCTCCGGTATCAGATCAATCATCAACTGTGCATTGACACCAAGTGCTGTGTTGATGGCAACCTTCCATTTTTCAAGGCTTTTTTCTGGTTCACCGAGCAATTCATAAATAAGATTGCGGAATGCTCCCGCAAATGCGAAGTAAGCATTATTCTGTTTGAACTGCTCAAATTTACCATGGATCAGGTATCCCCTTTTTTTTGCAATGACCCTGTCCAATTCATACACCAGTACTGATTTTCCCACACCGGAATAACCCGACACCAGGCAAAACTCTACCGAGCCGTTGGACGCATTATCGAAGTGAGATACCAAACAATCAAGTTCCTTTTCCCGGCCGTACAATTTTTGAGGGATTTGAAAAACCGGCGACACATCTGAGGTAGCCAATTCAAAACTAAAATCATGAAATCCTTTACGCATCCTGTCCCTGCATGTTTCCATATCTGCTGCAATGCCATAACTGCTTTGATAACGGTCTTCAGCATTCTTTGAAATAAGTTTTGCAACAATATCCGATAAAACATTTGGGATCATCCTGTTCACTTTGTTTACAGGTGCAGGCTGCTTGCTGATATGGCAATGCACCCATTCCAGTGGATCATTTGCAGAAAAAGGAAGCTGCCCTGTTAGCATTTGGTAAAAAGTGATCCCCAGCGAATAATAATCTGTTCTGTAATCAACATCCCGGTTCATACGTCCTGTTTGCTCAGGAGACATATAAGGTAGCGAACCTACAATACGCTTTGCCGATGAAATATCCTGGTGCTCCCGGGAAAGTTCTGTGGAAGCGCTGAAGTCAATAAGCCGGATTGTACCGCTTGTGGGTTCAATGAGAATATTAGCCGGATTAATGTCTTTATGGATGATACTTTTTTCATGCAGGTTTCCTAAGATTTTCACCAGGGAGATTGCAATCGAAAAAAATTGTTTTAGTGAAATACGATTATTGTCGCAGGAGGCCATGTATTGCAATAAAGTAATTCCAAATTTTTCCATTACAATTGCGCAATTGCCCGTGCCAAACCGAACAAATGAAGACACGCGGATGATTCCGTCAAATTGAAGTTTTTGGAGAATCTGGTACTCCCGTTTGATATTGGCAATATCTTCCCTTCGGGGATAAGGGTCAGCCAGTGTTTTGATGACAACTTCGCTTTGGTCTCCTATCTTACCAGCACGATAAATGGTATGCAGGTTTGATGCTGATATTTTTTCGATGATCAGGTAACCGGGAATAATTTCCGCAATTGCATTTTCGTGGTAAATGTCCACACATTAGATATTGAAGTATTCATGATAAGTTGCCAGGAAATCTTTTTGGGCGTTGTTTATCATAGGGTATCCATGGCCGCACAAAGCGTGTTCAAAAGGAATTTCTTTTAATCTCAAAAAATCAGCGGCTCCCGGCTGGCTTTCAAACATCCAGGCAGGGCCGAGATTTGCGGGCCTGAAAAATTTCATTTGTTGCATCGTCGCAATTGTTCCCTCATCAAAGAACTGATCAGGTTCTACCCAGTTTTGCAATGAATCACATGCAATCATGATTCCACCTTCACGGTCAAGGCGTATAATGCATTCAGGCCGTTTTGTCGTTTCAAAAACAAAGAGTGATGCATTTCTGAAGGGCATCTCTCCACCGGCGGTCAATTCCTTATCTACTTTTAGTCCGTCTTTTATTTTCATTGCCGGCAGTGCCCAGAAAGTAGCATTATAGCGGTCAACATAAAATGGATCATCCATGCCATGCATATCGCCCAGGCGCACTACGTTTACTACCTTACCCAATTTATCAAGCGCTTCCAGTCCTTCATCATTTAGCCTTACTGAATTCAAAATGGTTAATTTACCATCCTCTCTCACAATCGTCATGTTTCTGCTGAATTGCCACATTGAGCCAAAGAATTCACCTTTCATAGTTCCGGGAACAAAGAAGACATCTCTGAATACCTCACGGATCTTACCATGAGGCATTGCTGAAGCAAAGTTTTGCATAAAAATTTTTCCTAAAAGTATTCAAAAAAGTATAAACAAAATATTTTTTAAAGGGCATTTTCTTTCTGTGACTTCTCTGGCTTTCCTTCCCACTGGGTTTTATTCACTCGTAATTTTTGAATTCAATATAATTTGTCATTTCCCTACATCATAATCGAACCTTCCGGCATATTGATACTCTCTGCCAAATTCATTTAAATAGGCATTGATGTATTTTTTTGCACCTGGAGAAATTCTTCCGTGGATGATATCTTCAATAGTTTCATTGCCATCACTTGTGTCATGACGCTTCACAAAGAAAAGTGTCATGTCTTTTCCGCCAAGCAGTTCTATAATGCCCTGCAGTTTTGGACGTGCCTTTTGCATATCAAATACATGTCCCCCAAGGGCGGTGCAGCCAGTGCGTAAAGCAAGGGATTTCCTGTTGAAATGCGGCCAATTACCGGGCGGTGGTTTGAACTCAGGATAAGTTACTTCCGGCAAAAAAGGAAGGCTACGCAATTTTTCAAGATAAGCTTTACTCAAGCCCATCTCTAAAGCGCCTTTAAGAATAATATTGAGATAGCGTATAGTGGGGAGGCAACTATCATCAATAAAACCGGGAAGGCCGATATACGTTTGCGCTTTTATTTTTCCATTGGCAGTTTCAACTTCCACTTCTGTCCTGTCGTATCCAAAGCCATAGGATTCAACAGCATCCAATGACGCAAGGCTGTCGTCAGGGCAGGTGTGCACCATGCCTTCAACAAAATCAGCGGGGTTAGTGGACGGCTCAATATTCGCAACCCCGCCTTCGTGCCGAAACCAGTGTTGCACATTAAACCTGAGTCTCCATCCAGGTAAGACAGCACGCTTTGAAGCCACAGGGATCACTCCCTTTGCTTTCAATGAAACGAGGTTAATATTAGAGCCATATCCAAAATAGAAAAACATAATGGAATTGTTGGACTAAAGTAAAGTCGACCTGCCTGCGGTAGGCAGGTTGAAAAATTGTAAAAATAAAATAAAAAAAGCTGATTTTTATTCGTCTGCTGTAGCTATTCCTGATATTGAACTACAGCCGGTTGTTATTCCCTGTCTCACTGAAGTCATTCAGGCAAAACCTACAAAAGACATCGCTCCCTGATCTGTTATTTTATAACGTTCTGTAGCCATAACTTTTTTTTATAAAAATAACATACAGAATTGAATAATGATTCGTCCTGAGTTCTGTGCACCAGGGAGATCAGTGGATCTATTTAAAAGCGGATCAAAATGACAAAAATGTCATAAAAAGAATATCCATTGCGATTTCCTCGCCTGAGGAAAAACAATTGGTTTATGTAAACATGAAATGTAATCTGACGCCTGATCAGTTGAGCAAACTGATCAATGCTGCAATGGATTCAGAGGAAGGGAAAAAGAATCTGAAGGCCCCAATTGAAATTGGCTTGCGATAACGGCAACTAAAGCAAAACCAAACACGATCAGGGAAGATACAT
>JAICYZ010000259.1 GCA_025933935.1 Chitinophagaceae bacterium | reverse complement strand
GATGAAATTCAATGCGGCTTTGGAAGGAATGGAACGCTTTGGGCCTTTGAGCAATTTGATGTTGTTCCTGATGTATTATTATTGGGTAAGGCATTGGGCGGTGGATTGCCTTTAGGTGCTTTTATTGCCGATAAAAAAATCATGGACTCATTCACGAATAATCCTGTTTTGGGTCACATTAATACCTTCGGCGGCAATCCGGTTTGCTGTGCTGCAGGAAATGCTGCGATGCAGTTTTTATTAAAAGAAAATCTTATTGAAAAAGTTTTTGAAAAAGAAAAATTGTTTCTTAATAATCTTCATCATTCAAAAATAAAAAATATCAGGAGCTGCGGATTGATGATTGCGCTTGAGTTTGAGAGCTTTGAGCAAAATAAAAAAGTGATTGATGCACTGTTGCAGGAAGGTGTTTTTTCTGATTGGTTTTTATTTGCATCACAATGTTTGCGCATCGTACCACCATTAATTATTTGTGAAGATGAAATTTTGAAAGCGTGTGATTCAATAAAAAAAGTGGTTTCAGATTTGTAAAAAGATTTAAAAATTTCAAAATCATTTATGAGAGTGACCGAATCATTTGTAAATGCATTTCATGGGTTGAGAGATTGCATTCTTCATGAAAAAAATTTCAGGATACAATATGTCTTTGCAATTTTGATGATAATAGCAGGATTTTTTTTTAATTTAGATCAAACGGAATGGATCCTTATTTTGATTTGCTTTGCTATCGTTTTAAGTTTTGAAATTATCAACTCTGCTATCGAAAAACTCTGTGATTTGGTATGTCCTGATTTTAATCTAACGATAAAAAAAGTAAAAGATATGGCAGCTTCCGCCGTCTTATTATCTGCAATTATTTCTTTTATTATTGGATGTATCATTTTTTTACCAAAAATAAAAATGCTGTTTTTTAATAAATAAAAAAGAAATACTGTTTATTTATTTGTTTGTTGCAACCGCTAACGTTATTAAGAAAACGTTTGTTTATCACGTGATCTTCGCAAATTATTTATTCATAAAATTGATAACTGCTCAATGGTATATTCAATTTCTTCTTCTGTAGTAAATCTTCCCAGGCCGAATCTTAAAGACGAACGCGCAATCTCATCGGTCAATCCCATCGCTTTTAAAACATAGGATGGTTCATTGGTTCCTGAAGTACAGGCAGAGCCGGAACTCAATGCAATATTTTTGTTCAGTAGAGAAATCAGATCAACACCATTTACATTTTTAAAACTCATGTTACTTACATTTGGCAACCTGTGTTCTGTATTTCCATTTATAAAAGCCCGCCCTGTTTTTAATAATTCTGCTTCCAGTTTATTGCGCATTTTACACATTCTTTCTCCATCTTTTTTCATTTCAATTCGGGCTAATTCACAAGCTTTTCCAAAACCAACAATTCCCGGAACATTCAATGTGCCGCTTCGCATGCCTCTTTCATGGCCGCCACCATCCATTTGTGCTGCCATTCTTACCCGTGGATTTTTGCGTCGCACATATAGTGCGCCTGCACCTTTCGGACCGTACATTTTGTGTGCGGAAAAAGACATTAAATCGATCCCATCTTTTATGACATCCACCGGTATTTTGCCAACTGCCTGCGTGGCATCTGAAAAAAATAACACGCCATTTTTTTTTGCAATCGCGGCAATTTCTTTTATTGGTTGTATAACTCCGGTTTCATTATTGGCATACATTACAGAGATCAAAATAGTCCCGGCATTGATTGCATTTTCTAATTCTTCCGTATCAATTAAGCCATCATTTTTTAAATCGAGGTAAGTAATATCTGCGTCCATTTTCTCCAGGTGGATACACGAATCTAAAACTGCCTTATGTTCACTTTTTACCGTAATGATGTGGTTACCTTTTGATTGGTACATTTCAAAAATTCCTTTCAATGCAAGATTGTCGGCTTCTGTAGCGCCTGATGTAAAAACTATTTCCTGAGGTTCTGCATTTATTAAATAAGCAACCTGTTCGCGGGCATATTCTACTGCTGCATCTGCTTCCCAACCAAATGAGTGGGTGCGGCTGGATGCGTTTCCAAAATATTTTGTAAAAAAAGGCAACATCGCTTCCAGGACTCGTGGATCCATTGGGGTCGTTGCGTTATTGTCCATGTAGATGGGAAACTCAAGCATCATTTTTTTATCAAATTTACTGAAAGATGTTTAGCGGCATTTAGAAGAGGTTACATCGTTTAGATTGTGTGGGGGTTTACATTATTTTTGTAAAAATTATTTTATGAAAAAGATTGAACACGTAGGGATTGCAGTAAAAAAATTATCAGTATCTATTCCTCTGTTTGAAAAGTTATTAAATACACCTTGTTATAAAACCGAAGTATTAACAGGCGAATTGGTAAACACCGCTTTTTTTGAAACAGGAAAAAATAAAATAGAATTGTTAGAAGGTTATTCTCCCGAAAGTGTTATTAGTAAATTCATTGAAAAAAGAGGTGAAGGCCTTCACCATATTGCTTTTGAAGTGGATGACATAGAAGCAGAAATGAAACGTTTATCAGATGAAGGTTTTACTTTACTAAATAAAAAACCAAAAGAAGGTGCAGATAATAAATTGATTTGCTTTCTGCATCCTAAAGATACCAATGGCGTTTTGATAGAATTGGTCGCTTCTAAATAATGCTTTTCAAGACTACCAAAATGTAAAAATTCAGGGAATTATTTGTGTAAATTATTTTACAATTTTTCATAAATAAACGTTCTGAAAAGGTAGCAACTTTTTACAATTTTGCTTGATGTTTTAAAATTGATTTTAAGTTTCCTTAACAGGGAAATTTTAATATTACCGAACGGTAAATTCCTTCAGGGATTGCACCAAATAACTACTTTACCAATCATTTAAACTAAAGAAAAGATAAAATATTTAAAATCGCTTTCTGAACTCATTGTCCTATCATTATTGGCACTTTAAATGTCCTATAATGGACGATGAAAAAAGTAATTTTCTTTATCCTTTTGATTAACCCTTGCATTCTTCACGCTCAATTATTTGTAAATCTGGGTGCGGGTGCAGCTACTTTTGAGCAAAAAATTCCCGTTAGTAATGAAGGAGGGCACGTATTACCTTCTCAGCTGGTTGTACCGGTGGTAAAAATGGCAGCTGGTTATCAAATCAGGCATATTGTGATGGAAGCAGAGCTTCGTCCAACTCTGACACGGCAAAGCAATTCTCCAAATAACTTCGGCTTGAAAGCTGGCTATTACATTCACCATTTCGTTCCGGCTATTGGATATTATTATAATTATTGCAACAGTGACAACCCTGCAAATAATACTTCCGGCTTTGGTTATTCGTTGGAGTACCTTCTTCCTGTCACCCGAAACGGCGATTTGTACCTGGAGGCGGCTTATATGAATCATTCGGTGCAATTAACCGGTGGATTTCATATTCCATTTTGAATTCAAATACCAATTCCGCGATGAGAGTAGCTGAAAATAAAAAGGGACTTTCGATGAAAGTCCCCCGAGGTGGAGCTGCAGGGATTCGAACCCTGGTCCAAACATATTCGCCGTAAGCCTTCTACATGTTTATTTTTGCATTATTTGTCGAAAAAAAGCCGGAGCAAAACAAACCAACTTTTTCCGTAGCTGAATGGTCTTAAGCAATTGTCACAGCCTTCAATTGCAGCATCCCGTTTTATTTTGAGTCGGCGGAAGAGCGTGGCAACAGGACTAGCCAGCTCAACGGCCCTAATGGAAGCGAATCTATCGATTACGCAGCCATGGCAAATTGTGTATTGCCATTTAAGGTTTTCGTATTCAGATTCAAGCGCTAATTACGCAACGCGCTACATGCTTATACTTACAAAGAACTATGCTGTCAAAACCGGTCAGCCCCGTATTTTTGAATCTGCAAATTTACCAAAAATTGCCCTGATATTTTAAAATTAGTATGAATGAGAGCTTGTTAATTTTTCTGCGTTCTTTTCCACTTCTTCCCGCATTTCCTTTTTAAATGCGATTAATTTTTTAACCAGATCTTTATCAGAAATAGCCAGGATCTCCGCCGCTAATATTCCGGCATTTTTTGCTGCATTCAGTGCAACTGTGGCAACAGGAACACCATTTGGCATTTGAAGAATAGAAAGTACAGAATCCCAACCATCAATTGAATTGGAAGACTTTATGGGAACGCCAATAACAGGAATAATCGTTAAAGACGCAATCATGCCGGGCAAATGTGCTGCGCCGCCTGCACCTGCTATAATTATTTTTAACCCGCGTTCAATTGCAGATGATGCATATTCTACCATTCGCAAAGGAGTGCGGTGTGCAGAAACGATCGTAATTTCATACGGTATTTCAAACTGTTTTAAAACTTCTGCAGCTGCTTCCATTATTTTTAAATCACTGTCGCTGCCCATGATAATGCCAACAATTGGTTTTTCTGCTTTTGCCATTTTAATTATTTCCGATAAAGATAAAAACGCCGCCAGCAGTAAACAAAGAAATAATTAGAATTCGTGCTTTTTTATTAAAAGAGATATAGAAAACAAGCTTGAAATATTTATGATTCAGAATTGTTTTTGGTAATCTTGATATTATAATGGATGAAACGAATAGCATAATCGACAATAATAAGGAATCATGCAGCGTTTCTGTTACTTTAGAGGTCAATAAAAAAGTTTGAGAATAAAAAACTTTTATAAATACTCTTTTTATAAATATTGTTTATGAGAATTCTACGCATTTTAAGCTTCCATATTATTTTTATTTTTTCTTCTGTCGCTACAAATGCACAATCTTTTTTATCATTCTCGACTGGTATTTCAACAGATGTGAACCAAAACCATAATTCATTTTATCATGTTCCCATCTCCATACAATGGAAACCTGGAAACCGCCCTAATTCGCCCTTCTTATTTGGACTGGATTATGGCATTCCTTTGATAACAAAAGGGTCCGGCGATGCATATACCCTAAATCCCCAATTGCCTGAAAAAGTATCTTTGACAGAAGATATCCGGGCATCTATTTTTACTATAAGCGTTGGATTCCAAATACATTTAATTTCGAATAAAAAAAATAATACCCTTTACCTGGATCTGTTTCCATTAGCAATCAGCAGCCAACGGTATAAGGTCACCTATAAAAATTATGACAAAGAAAACTATGAAGTTATGAACCCGGATCTGAATCGGGAAACTGGCGGTCTTGCTATGGCCATGGCATTCGTTTATTATTTCGCTAAAAAACAGGATATGATGGCAATGATCCGCATTCAATCTCCAACTACTATCAGCAATAATGATTATCCACACGCATTTAAATCTATTGCACCATTGCAACTCACATTCGGATATAACTTTTTTTATAAAAAAATAAAATGAAATCAATAAGATCGATCGCTGCAGGCT
>JAICYZ010000216.1 GCA_025933935.1 Chitinophagaceae bacterium | reverse complement strand
ATTACGGGTTGGGCCATGTACGATTGGGCCAATTCAGTTTATAGTCTGGTAATTACTTCTTCCATTTTTCCGGCATATTATGAGGCCGTTACTTCAGGAAAAAAAATCGTTTTTCTTGGACGTGTTTTTGATCAGCCTTCCGCTTTATATGCCTATGCTGTTGCGTTTTCGTTTTTAACGGTAGCCATTATTTCACCGTTGCTTTCTTCCATAGCCGATGCATTTGGAAATAAAAAAAGGTTCATGCAATTCTTTTGTTACCTCGGTTCCTTAAGCTGCTGCGCGATGTATTGGTTTAAGCCCGAAAACCCACAATTAGGAATCGTACTTTTCATAATAGCATCTATTGGTTTTGGCGCCAGCATTGTTTATTACAATGCTTACCTTCCGGAGATCGCCCTGGAAAAAGACCAGGACCGGGTGAGCGCAAAAGGTTTCGCATTAGGATATGTTGGAAGTGTCATTTTATTAATTATCTGTTTGATCATCGTTAGCAAACCAGCTTTATTTGGCATTGCTGACACCGCAAAAGCTTCACAAATATCTTTTCTTCTGACCGGCATCTGGTGGATGACTTTTGCTCAAATAACATTTGCAGTTTTGCCAAAAGGCGTTGCAAATCCTGTTTCCAAAAGCCATAATGTTTTTACAAAAGGATACGCTGAATTGAGAAAAGTATGGAATGAATTAAAAACGCAGGCCACATTAAAACGATTTTTACTTGCGTTCTTTTTTTTAGGAATGGGCGTCGAAACCGTTATGTATTCAGCAGCGTTATTTGCGAAACAACAAATTTTTCCAAACACCGGAAATAAAGAGCAGGATGCGGCTAATAGCGGAAAACTGATCCTCACTATCTTGATCATTCAGATTGTCGCAATCGGGGGTTCTTATTTGTTTTCTTTTTTTTCTAAAAAGATTGGAAACTTAAAAATGTTATCTGTTGGAGTACTCATTTGGGCAGGCATTTGTGCATGGGCCTTTTTTGTGTATTCTGAATTTGCTTTTTATTGCCTTGCCGGAACAGTTGGTCTTGTAATGGGGGGCATTCAATCGCTTTCCAGATCCACTTATTCCAAATTTATGCCAGCCACAAAAGATACAGCTTCTTACTTTAGTTTTTATGATGTGTGTGACAAAGTAAGTACGGTTATCGGCATGATGACTTTTGGAATGGTAACAGAAGGATTGGGAGGGATGAGAAATGCGGTTTTATTTTTGATGACCTATTTTATCATTTCGTTTGTTATTTTGCTGTACACTTTGGCAAAGCAGCCTAAATTGCAAATTGCACAATAACAGACTGGATTTTAGAAGTTCGACTCTTTTTTTAAATTAAAATTGATGAAATTATATTCTATAAATGCAGGCCATTTCAAATTAGATGGCGGCGCAATGTTTGGAGTGGTTCCGAAGAGTATGTGGAACAAATTAAATCCTTCAGATCAAAATAATATGTGCAACTGGGCGATGAGATGTTTGTTGATTGAAGATGAAGGCAGATTGATCTTGGTTGACAATGGAATGGGTAATAAACAGGATGAAAAATTTTTCGGTTATTATTATTTGAACGGCGATGACACACTTGAAAAATCATTGGCAAAATATGGCTTTTCAAAAGAGGATATTACCGATGTTTTTTTGACGCACCTTCATTTTGACCATTGTGGCGGCTCGATCGAAAAAGTAGAGGACAAATTGGTCCCGGCTTTTAAAAACGCAACTTACTGGAGCAATGAAAATCACTGGCAGTGGGCTACAAATCCTAATGACAGGGAAAAAGCAAGCTTTCTCAAAGAAAATATTTTACCCATAAAAGAAAGCGGAAGGTTAAAATTCATCGAAACTAAAGAAGGAATTGAATTTGCAAAAAATTTCAATCTTCGTTTTGTAAATGGCCATACCGAAAGTATGATGCTTCCACAAATAAAATACAAAGACAAAACGATTGTTTATATGGCGGATCTCTTGCCTTCTGTGGCTCACATTCCCATTCCTTATGTGATGGCTTATGACACAAGGCCGTTGGAAACTTTAGTAGAAAAAAAATCTTTTCTTACAGAAGCTTTGGAAAAAGATTTTATTTTATTTTTTGAACACGATCGTGAAATCGAATGTTGCAATCTTCAGCAAACGATCAAAGGAATTCGAAGCAAAGAAACTTTTAAGCTTGAAAATATTTAATTCAAAGTTGAAGATTGAAGATTGAAGTTTCGATGCTATTCAAACAGTAAATAAACAAATAACGTGGATTCTTATTTTTAGGAATAGTACAAAGTTTTGTTTTTAATCACAAATAGAAGAAATGAAAAGAATCAGTTTTATTTTTTTAATAATCAGCATCATCATCATCGCTTATTTTTTTATTCAGGAACAATTCAGAGGTATTACTCTTTCATCAACAGAAAATATTATTTTGTCCATAACTTACCTGGTTGTCGGAATTTCTCTTTTAATTTTATTCAGGCTGAAACATCTGGAAAATAAGCAGGAGGAAAACCAGCGCAAGTAAAAGATTTATTTTACCGGAAGCTAATTAATGAAGTAAGCGGGTAACGCAAATTTCTGTATCCCATCATGTCAACTTTGATAGAACCCACTGAAATCGGGCTTTCAGCACGCAGTAATAGATGATTGGCGTCATCACTTACCCACACATTCATATTTTCGCCTCCCTGGAAAATGGTTCCTTTGATCAGTAACGGTTTGAATTTTATCGCTCTGAATTTGCCATATTTTGTTTTCACATTTTCCTTTCCTTCATAGCGCAAATACAAGTGATAGATCTGGTCATCCAGGAACATATCAAAAGGGATTTTATCACCCGGCTTGTATTTACTGAAATTGATATTCCTTGCATAATAAACCGAACTGATCACATCCTGAATACATGGCGTTACTTTAAAAACCCCATTGGTAGAAACTGCAGTACCTGCCTTATGATTAAAGGTAATGTTGTTATATATTTTGGAACCACCTTCGTACACATTCCTGATGAATTTCATTGGCAGCATGGTAGCCGTGTCAATATACGTTTCGTAACGATCGCGTACTTTGTAAAAATTATCAAAGAAAGAATACGTATTGCCGGTACCGACGCAATGGTAAACGGGTACGCCGTTATATCTTTCCATCGTTGTTGTAAATTTCGCTTCTCCTGCACCGACATACATTCCCAACGTGGTGTAATAGACGATCATAGTAACTTCTTCACCATCCTTAAAAGCGGTATTCCTCACACCGCAGAATTCTTCAAAATCCTGATGCGGTGTTGAAAAAAGTAAAAGAAAAAAAAAGATAAGTGCTTTCAAATTATATTTATTTGTCTTTAAAAAATTTAACGCCTAAAATTAATATACTTCCCGCCACCGCCGGCACAAACAAATTGATAATCCAGATACCAAAAGTAGTGCCTAATATGCCCACCGTATTCACACTATAAACGCTCAACAATTCTGTACTGAACTTGCCGCGAATCCCCAAATCTGCTATTGCAAAAGACGGCACTATTGCAAGCACAAGGAATAAAATACTTATTATCCAAAAACTATCAACCCAAAATATTGCCACATTCAGAACCTGTAAAAGTAAAATATATTGTAGGACGAAAACAAGATACCGAAAGAACGAAAGTGAAAGCAGCCTTAACAATAATTTAGGAGTGAATTCTTCTAAAACCTTTATGTACTGAATAAATCTTTTTGACGCCGGAATTTTTTCAATGAACCGGATCAACCATGCTAAACGAAAGAAAAATAAAATCAGAATCGCAGTTATGATTGACGAGATGAGCAATAAAACCTTGATCCAAAAAACTGAAAGCCCCATAACCGGTCCGGTATGTGTATTTTGAAAATATAAGAGATAAACTAATCCGCCACATCCCAGAACCAACGTTATGATCAGTTGGCTGATACTTCCGGCAATAGAGAGCGATATTGCTTTTAACCTGCTGCCTTCTTTAATGTATAAAATACGGCCGCCATACTCCCCCATTCTGTTCGGCGTGTTTAAGGATAATGTCAATCCACTTAATACCGATTTGTAGGCCCGTAAAAAATTTATCTTCTGAACCGGTTCTAAAAGTACCTGCCATTTTCTTGCTTCCAATCCCCAGTTGACAAACGCGAGCATAATGACTATCCAAAACTTCCAGGCCATTGCGCCGAAAGGCGCTTCTTTGATTAATTGTATAGACTGATGTAGATTTGGTTGAGATTTTATCTGCTGATAAAGAGAATAAAATAACCAGCCTGCCAGTAAGGGCGCAAGAACATATTTAAAGATTCTTTTGATATTTTTGTTACCAATCATGAACTCCTGATACGGATTATTTCTATTAATTTACACCTTTCTTTTAAAAGCGGTAAAAATAAACTTCAATTGAATACAAATTCAAAAATCATTTTAGGCATTGATCCGGGAACCTTATTTATGGGTTTTGGAATTATAAAAATTTCTTCTTCCGGAATGTCTTTAATCATTATGGATGTGCTGAAACTTTCCCCGAAAAAAGATGCTTACGAACGGCTTCAAATCATTCATCAAAAAGTCTCCGAATTACTTTCGACTCATTTGCCTGATGAGTTTGCCATTGAAGCGCCATTTTTTGGAAAAAATGTGCAAAGTATGCTAAAGCTGGGCAGGGCACAGGGTGTAGCGATTGCGGCAGCAATGCAGGCCGGAATTCCTGTTACAGAATATTCACCGAGAAAGGTGAAGCAATCAATTACAGGAAATGGAAATGCGGATAAATTACAGGTTTTAAAAATGCTCCAACGGCTGATCGCTTTTGAAGAAAATCCTAGCTCTTTTGATGCAACTGATGCACTTGCTGTAGCGGTTTGCCATCATTTCCAGGGCAATAGTTTATCAGATAATTCACCAAAAAAAATAAATGGCTGGAAAGAATTTCTGGTGAAAAATCCGGAAAGGATTAAATAAAGTATGGTAAGGTTGAAGGTTCAATGTTCAAGATTGAATGTTGAATATTCAAATCTTCAAGGATCTAATCAATCAAAGAATTTTTCATTGCAAAGAAAACAAGGCCTACTGAATTTTTTACTCCAAATCTTTCCATTAATCTGTCTTTGATAGCTTCCACAGTACGCGCACTGATATCCATTTTTTGCGCAATTTCCTGGGCGGTATATTCCATGCAAACCAGTGACAGCACTTCTTTTTCCCTTTCACTGATGCTGATCTGACTATTGAGATTCGGATTAAATTTTTGCTTTGCATAGTTCTTTTTTATCAGAACCCTGTTTACAAAATTATTAAGATAAAACCCGTTATTCATCACATCCATGATGCCTTGCTTTATTTCGGCTGGCTCGGTGCTTTTTAATAAATAACCATTAGCGCCGCTATCCATCAGGTGGCCAACAAAGCGTTCGTCTTCAAACATCGTAAGTATGAGAATCCTGATTTTGGGGTAATGTTTATTAAGATATTTTGTTGTTTCAATTCCATCTTTAACCGGCATTTTGAGATCCATCAACACAATATCCGGCTGTTCTTTTTCAATCCCTTTTATCAGTTCTTCACCGTTTTCTGCTTCGAGCATAAAGCGGATATTATGATAGGTTTTCAGAGAAAGTATTACACCTCTTCTGAAAATTTTGTGATCGTCTGCTATGGCTACATTAATGATTTCGGGGGTCATATGTAATGGGCTTAAAGGCAAAAGATAAAAGAAAATAATATAAAAACAACAATTTATTTTATCGGTTCCCGCGGAACTTCAATGGTTACTTTATAATATGTATGTGTATTGTCTATTTCAAAAAATATTTTTCCTTTTAAAACTCGGATCCTGCTTTGAATATTTTTTAAACCCAATCCTGCTGAATTATGTTCCATTTTATCAAAATCCTGCTGAAGGATTCCGCGGCCATCATGATGAATACGAAAATAAACAATATTTCCCTGTGCATTTTGAGTAAGATGAATAAATCCTGCACTGCTGTGTTTAATGATATTTGTAACGAGTTCCTGAACGATTCGAAAAACCAGCAATTCCTGTTCGTCATTCAGCCGTTGGCGGTTATCATGAAATCTGGCGCTGGCATTGATTACACCAGAGCCGTTTATTTTTTCAAAAAGATCTTTTACAGCAGCCTCCAGTCCGAAGTTCTTTAAAGTAGGCGGCATAAGGCTGTGAGAAATATTTCTGATCAGTTGAATACTGTCATCAATAATTTGCTTCGCGCTAAAAATAGATTGAAGTTGAGTAGCGGGTTCCTGGTGAATTAAATTTTCATTCAAATACAGTCTTGCTGTTGCTAAAAGAGGGCCGGCATCATCATGCAGATCGGCGGCAATTCTTTGTCGTTCCTCTTCCTGGAACTGGATAGAAGCACGCAACAGCATTTGCTGGCGCTCCTCTTCCATTTTCTGAATCTTTTTATTAAACCTGATTACTTTCCTCTGATGAAATACTACAATAGATACCAGCATTACCGCCATAAACAACATTCCAAGCGTACCCAATACCAATACACCGTTAAAAGTAAATGCTGTTTGATCCTGTAGAAAAAACATTTATCGGGTTAATTAATTTTTTTGATAAATAAGAAGATCATCGTCTAAATCAGGAATTATCTTTTTTTGTCCCTTTGCTGTAGCATT
>JAICYZ010000311.1 GCA_025933935.1 Chitinophagaceae bacterium | reverse complement strand
TGTTGTGGAAAATGTAAGAGCCACTTCATTGCTTGGCGCGGAAGTTATTTTTGCGACACACGTTACGATGTGTAAGCCTTCTTCCATGCCGGGAAGAGGTTTTGTAGATGATGCGCTCTGGCAAAAAAGAGAATTGGATCCTGTGCCTTTGCGCATGGAATTTGACGGGCCAAAAGGAATGCAATGGCTGATGCGCTGGCTTCCTGCAAGAGCGTACGACAACGGCGTTTATTATGTTTTTACCAATCCGATTGGTTACGACGGAGACCAATTGAAAAATGGAAACTCATTGATTCTCGATCCTTATGGTGATGTGATGGTGGAAATAAAAAGTTTCAATGATGAAATCGCCATGGCAACAGTCACCGAAGATAAATTGAAACTTTCCGGAGGGTATCGGTATAAGAACGCAAGAAAGCCGGAATTGTATAAAGACATTTTAAGCGCAGATCATAATTCGCAGACGAAGCCTGTTTGGATGGAGAAGGAGGAAGTGGTTTAGTTGAAGGTTCACCGTTTCATTGTTAAAGGTGGAAAGCAATTAAAACAGTAACCGATAATATTTGTTTGTTTATTGTAAAGTTTTTCTACAAATAAACGAATTGATTTAGTTTAGTTTTATAACGGTTATCAATACACGTTTTCGATTGAAAGTTTTTAGAGAAAATAAGAAATTGAAATATTTGTTTGTCTACTGTGGATGCTTGTTTTTGCAATTCGTGTAATTCGTGTTTTAAAATTCGTGTTTAATTAAAATGTTCTTTCTCAATTTGAGTGGAAATAAGGTAATGAGGTGGCAGCGATATTATCGTCTTGAGTTATTAAGGTAATAAGGTAGCCTTTGATCGAAATTCGAACCTTATTACCTCAGTAAAAGAGCCTCATGGCAAATGGATCATACGTTATTACCTTATCTCTTTTTGTTTTCACTAGTTTTGAATAAGCAGCAATATAAATTAACTCCTCATTAAAATAATTAAAATTCAATGGCAACTACCACCACTGCAAAGAGAAACTACTACATCGTCTTCCTGATCATGCTCACATTTTTCGTGATCTCATTTCTTACAAACATCATCGGCGCTTTGATTCCTGATATCAAATCCGGCTTTCATCTCAGCCTTACAGAAGTGGCGATTTTGCCATTTGCATTTTTTATTGCTTATGGTGTCATGTCAATTCCTTCGGGAATTATGAATGAAAAATATAAAGAAAAAAAGATCATGGTGGCCGCGTTTGTGGTTTCCTTTGTGGGTTCGCTGCTGCTGGTTTTGTTTCCTGATTATTCCAGTTATATCATCTCGTTATTTTTGATTGGTTGCGGCATGGCGATGCTCCAGGTCGTGATCAATCCTTTGCTTCGCACTTCTGGCGGAGAAGAGAATTATGCATTTAATTCTGTATTGGCGCAATTGATTTTTGGTGCGGCTTCATTCATTAGTCCACTTGTATATTCTTACTTGGTGGTGAATCTTGCGAACAAAGGAGATATTGATCCGGTTCAAAGAATCTTTGCTTCTGTTGTTCCGCAAAACCTTCCATGGATTTCGTTGTATTGGGTATTCGCAGCGGTGAGCCTCATCATGTTTGTGGTTATTTTAATCTCGCGTTTTCCAAAAGTAATTCTGAGTAAAGATGAGAAAGCCGGCGCTTTAAAAGTGCATTTGGATCTTTTGAAAAAGCCGATCGTTATCCTGTTTTTTATAGCGATGTTTTGTTATGTGGGAACGGAACAAGGCACCGCCAACTGGATCTCGCAATTCCTTTTCGAGTATCATCATTATGATCCGCAAACCACAGGAGCCAATGCTGTAGCGTATTTTTGGGGGTTAATGACCGCAGGTGGCGTACTCGGATTATTTTTATTAAAGATCATGGACAGCGCAAAAGTGTTGATCGCATTTACCGTTTTAGCCATTATCACTTTAAGCATTGGCTTATTTACCAGCAACGATCAGGTTGCTTTATATGCGTTTCCAATTGTTGGTTTTTTTGCATCAGTCATGTATCCGATCATCTTCTCATTGGCTTTAAATTCTATAGAAGAACATCATGGTGCATTCTCCGGAATATTGCTCACCGGCATTATTGGCGGCGCAGTAATTCCTTTGATCATTGGAGCCATTGGCGATCATTTTGGTTTAAGAATAGGCATGTTCTTTTTGTATATCACACTTGGATATATTTTAAGCGTTGGCTTCTGGGCAAAACCGATCATTAAAAATAAAACGATTCAGATGAAGAAGGTTGAAGGTTGAATCTTCAAGGTTGAAAGTTTACAGTTTCAATTCTTAATCTTCAACCCTTAATTTTAATTCTTAAATAAAAACGATGTCGACAAAAATCATTGGTATTGATCTCGGCGGAACTCACGTGCGTGCAGGCATTGTGTCAGAAGGACGGTTAGAAAATATTGCATCAGTGCGCATTCCCTCAGATGGCTCTGTGGATGAGGTGTTGGCCGTAATCTTTCAATTAGTTGATCCGTTGATTGATGGAAATATTAAAGCGATCGGTATTGGCGTTCCAAGCGTGGTTGATGTAGAAAAGGGAATTGTTTATGATGTGCAAAATATTCCTTCATGGAAGGTGGTTGAATTAAAAAAACTGGTGGAGGAAAGATATCGCCTGCCGGTTTTAATAAACAACGATGCGAATTGTTTTGCTCTTGGGGAAAAATATTTTGGCAAAGGACAGAAAGCCCATTCTTTAATTGGACTAACGATTGGTACCGGTTTAGGTGCCGGCATTATTATCAATGATAAATTATATCCCGGGTTGAATACCGGCGCCGGCGAATTTGGATGTGTCGATTATCTTGACAAATATTATGAGTATTATGCCAGCGGCCAGTTCTTTGAAAATTGTTATAATACCAATGGGGAAGTTGTTTTTCAAAAAGCACAATCAGGCGATCCGTTATCCATCATGATTTTAGAAGAACTCGGAACCCACATTGGGAATGCGATTAAGATGATTCTTTACACTTATTGCCCCGAATTAATTATCCTTGGCGGTTCTATCAGCAAGTCTTATTCCTTCTTTGAAAAAAGGATGTGGGAACGCATTCACACATACATTTATTCAAATACTCTTGAGCATTTTCATTTGGAAATTTCTGAATTGGAAAATGGGGGAGTACTTGGCGCAGCCGCACTTTATTATGATCAGCAGCCTGCGCAATTTTAAATATATTTCCAAAAAATCCAATGATGTACAAGACCGGTTTTCTGATTATTTCTTTGTTTGCTGCAGCTTTCTATTTTATTTCATGTAAATCAAAAATAAAGCTTCCGAAACCTTCACACATTGTTGTTGTCGTAGAGGAAAATCATGGCTATGATCAGATAATCGGTTCAGAAAATGCGCCGTATATCAACCAAATTGCAAAAGAAGGAACACTTTTTACAAATTCTGAAGCGATCACACATCCCAGCCAGCCAAATTATCTCGCACTCTTTTCGGGAAGCACTCAAAATGTGGATGGGGATAAATGCCTTGAAGGTGACGCACCGTTTATGACTGCAAACTTAGGCGCAGCGCTGCTTAAAGCGGGTTGTACTTTCAAAGGATATTCGGAGACATTACCACAAATGGGTTTTTTGAAATGCAGTTTCCAGGAAAAGGAAGGTTATAATTATGCAAGAAAACATAACCCATGGGCAGATTGGCAGGGTAGTAAAGAAAATGGATTGCCTGATTCTACCAATCAGCCATTCGCGGATTTTCCATCCGATTTTAATAAATTACCAACGGTGTCTTTTGTAATTCCAAATGAAGGAAACGATATGCATAATATAGATTTGCACGGTGATACAGCGGCTATCAGACGCGGCGACGAATGGTTAAAAGATCACCTGTCCAATTATGTAAACTGGGCTATGAAAAACAACAGTCTTCTAATCCTGACTTTTGATGAAGATCAAAAAGGCAGTATGATTCACAATCACATTGCTACAATTTTTGCAGGCGCTATGGTAAAGCGCGAAATGAATAGCAGTAGCATCAACCATTATAGCGTTTTGCGCACCATCGAGGGCATGTATCATTTGCTGCCTTCAGGAAATGCTGATGAAAATGCGATTGCAGGAATCTGGAAATAATTGCTAAAAAATAAAACAAGACGATTATGAAAAAAATGATGGTAATCTTACTCGTTGCTTGTGTAGGCTTCTCAGTAAATGAATCAAAAAGCGCGCCCTTCCAATCATTGCAAACTATCGCTGATACGTTGCCGGTGCGCGGATTTGCAATTGGTGCACCAAGGCCGACAGGTGTTGATTCGTTT
>JAICYZ010000298.1 GCA_025933935.1 Chitinophagaceae bacterium | reverse complement strand
GGCTTTTCTATTACTACATTAAATCCATGATCCAAAGCCATCACTGCGGGAGCAAAATGGGCAAAATTTGGAGTTACGATGGTGATAAAATCAATGCGTTTATCTTCCGGCATTTCGCTTTCCTTTTTGATCATTTCCTCATAAGAAAGATAAGTTCTGTCTTTTGGAAGAAATAATATTTTACCTGATTCTTTCGCCATTTCAGGATGAATGCTTAAAGCGCCGCAACTCAATTCAATCAGTCCGTCCATGTTAGCAGCGATGCGGTGAATCGCTCCTATGAAGGCATCTTTACCGCCTCCTACCATTCCCATTCTTAATTTTCTCATATTCACATTTTAATAGTCGCTTTTTAAAAACTGATACATTCTTTCAACTCTTTTGGTGTATATGCAAGTCCATATTGTTTTAAAACGTCGTCTGGCACGCCGTTCCAACTGTTTGGAGTATTGCCCTTATATCCTACATCTGTCACACCGATTTCTGAAGTGTAAAATCCAGTGGCGGTTAAATTGCGCATCAGGTTAAAAAAACTTACGCCCTGTTTCATTTCAGGTTTTGCTTTTTTAGGCCATGCGATTTCATCTATGATTTCCATTTGTTGTTTACTATTGCATTCTGCGAAAGAATTTTGATAACGGTTTAAGCATTGCATATCCAGCCAGCGAAGTCCTCCACGCATAGGCACTTTATTATCCGGCTGGTCCTTTACAATAAATTCAATAAAATCGGGAACCTTTGCATCAGAAGCGCTTCCGCTCACGTTATCTTTTGGAATGATGATATCAGCAAGAATGGTGATAGTTTGCATTTCGTGCGGCGTGAAATAAGTGTATGAATTTACTTCGTCCAGTTGTTTCACTTCTTCTTTCATCAGTCCCGGATGCTTTGCAGCAGTAGGTTTCGCAGGCGCTTTTTTTAGTATTGCCTTTTTATCTTCTGTCTTGCAAGCCTCCAACATTAACCCGGAAGAAACTGTGCCAAGCACCATTACTTTCAATGATTTTCTTCTGTCCATAATTTTTTAATTTTTATAAAATAAAGCAATGAATATTTTTTTCAGAACATCTTAAATGTTATTTTTCTTCAACTGGTCCACAATATATTCTGAAGTACGCATGGATAAGGCGAGAATAGTCCAGGTAATATTTTTATCACCCTGCGAAACAAACATTCCCCCATCTACATTGAATAAATTTTTACAATCATGAGCCTGCGCATATTTGTTCAATGCTGACTGTTTCGGATCATCTCCCATTCGTACGGTGCCTGCTTCATGAATAATATTTCCTGGCGCATGCAAACCATAATTATCTTCCGGCCCGTCATCACCGCCCCACGTAATTACCGCTCCCATCGCATGCAGAATCTCAGAAAAAGTCTCTTTCATGTGTTTCGCCTGCTTTATCTCATAATCCGAATATTTGGTATGAAAACGTAAAACGGGAATACCATATACATCGACTGTTGTCGGATCTATTTCACAATAATTATCACGCCGGGCAACTGTTTCTCCACGTCCGGCCATCCCTACGTGAGATCCAAAGAAATAACGGTAATCTTCTTTTAAAGAAGCGCCATATCCGCCTGCTTCTTTTTGTTTTCCTTTTACTTTATAAGTGCCATTTAGATTTTCAATTCCCCATTGGAACCCATAAAGCGGCATTCCAAATCCGCCACCATATTCGATGTGATACCCGCGGGGGAAATCAAGTTTTTTATTATCAAGCCACCACGGAGTATAAACATGCATACCTCCCACACCGTCTTCATTGTAGCGTTTTCTGTCAAACAATTCCGGAATAATTCCACCCATGTCAGCCCCTGTGGAATCGTGCAGATATTTTCCTACTACATCGCTTGAATTTGCTAATCCGTTTGGATGGCGTGGAGATTTTGAATTCAATAATAACCTTGCAGATTCACACGCACTTGCTCCAAGAATTACCGTTCTCCCCATCACCTGGTATTCCTGCATGTCATCTTTATTTACATAAGAAACACCAATTGCTAATCCATCTTTATTGGTTAACACTTCGCGCGCCATTGCATTCACTACCAGGTCAACATTTCCTGTTGCGATTGCAGGAAGAACCAACGCTGAAGAAGAAGAAAAGTCGGCAAATATTTTACAACTACGGCCACATTGAGCACAATAAAAACATTGGCCGCGCGTGTCATTTATTTTTTTTGTAAGAATAGAAAGCCGCGATGGAATTACAGGAATCCCAATGCCTGTTGCTGCTTTTTTGATCATCAATTCATGTAAACGTGGTTTTGGTGGAGGAAGAAAAATACCATCAGGCGCACTCTTAATATTTTCATTGGTTCCAAATATTCCCAAAAGCCTGTCTATTTTATCGTAATAAGGCTTTACATCATCATAGCCGATTGGCCAGTTATCACCAAGTCCGTCAATACTTTTTCTTCTAAAATCATCAGGGCCAAAACGCAATGAAATCCTGCCCCAGTGATTGGTTCTGCCACCAACCATTCTTGCGCGCCACCATTCCCAATTAGATCCTTTTGCGTTTGTATACGGCTCGCCGTCGATTTCCCAACCCCAGTAGCAGCCGTCAAAATCGCCAAATGGACGATACTTTGTACTCGCTCCTCTTCTCGGCGATTCCCACGGATTTTGTAATTGCTTGGAATCTACTGCAGGATTAAAATTTGGCCCTGCTTCCAGCAAACAAACTTTTAAACCGGCATTAGCTAAAACATAAGCAGCCATTCCGCCACCGGCGCCGGAACCAACGATTATTGCATCATATTTTTTTGGCTGAACTTTTACTTGAAAATTTCCCATAGAGATAAAATGATTTTTTTAAATCGGGCATGAATGTAGCAATTCTTGAATTAAGTGCAACCATTTTTTTTAAAAAAAGGATCACAAAGAAACACTAACGTAAAGAAATGAAAATTAAGATTATTTGTTCGTTTATTGTGCGGTCTCAAAATTTTGTTTTTGTAAATGAAGAATATTTGCCCGGCAATTGCTTTCGAAAAAAGCAAAATGTAATTTCAAAACTTCATCTTTGTCAAAAAAAGTATCAGAAATTATTTAAAAATAATAAACCCATGGCCAAAAAAATTGCCATTATTGGCGGCGGAAACTTAGGGACTGCAATCGCAGAAGGATTATTAAAAAGCAAATTTTGCAAAGCTTCTGACATCACTGTTACAAAAAGAAAAATCGAAACGCTTGAAGGATTAAAAGAAAAAGGCGTAAAAATTACTTCTGAAAACGCAGAAGCAGTACGCAACAGTGAACTGGTAATCCTGGCTGTAAAGCCGTACCAGGTAAGCGATGTATTGAATAGTTTTAAAAATGGCCTTACTGAAAAACACATTTTGGTTTCGGTAGTTACCGGAGTTTTAATTGCAGACATCAATGAAATTATTGAAAAGAAAATTCCCATTTTCAGGGCCATGCCGAATACCGCAATTTCCATCCAGGAAAGCATGACGTGCATCAGTTATACAAATGCGCAGGCAGAAGAAATTGACCTGGTAGAAAAAATATTTTCTACTTTAGGAAAAGCAGTTGTGATTGATGAAAAACTAATGGAAGCTGCTACAATCCTTGGTGCATGCGGCACTGCCTATGCCATGCGTTTCATCCGTGCAAGCATACAAGGAGGAATAGAAATTGGATTTGATGTAGCAACAGCGAACCTGATCGTAGAACAAACTGTAAAAGGCGCTGCAGAATTGTTATTACAAAAAAGAACACACCCGGAACAGGAAATAGATAAAGTAACCACGCCAAAAGGCTGTACCATTGCCGGTTTGAACGAAATGGAACACCAGGGTTTCAGTTCTTCTTTGATCAAAGGAATTTCTGTGAGTTACAATAAAATCGCAAAGAACTGAGTGTGTTCTGATCCATCTTTTTGTTTTAATAAAAATAAGAATTCACAATAAAAGCTTGTTTACTGTATTGTAAAACATGCTATTTTTTCATAATTGCAAGCTTTTGTGAAGAGAAATCGAGAATAAAAGTTGCTTTACTGCATTAAAAAAAATAAAAACAAAAAACAATTTTCCTCCTTTTCTATTTTCGTTTGTTCGTCACCGTTACACACTTTTTCTTTAAAAAAAATATCAAAAATATTTTTTACAAAAAATACCCTATTAATTTGGTAGGATAATAAAGACACTTTACATTTGCACCCAGTTCTTTAAAAATTACTTATCAAGAAAGGCAGAGGGAAAGGCCCAATGAAGCCTTAGCAACCGTCTCTTCCAAAAAAGAGAAATGGTGCTAATTCCGTCGCGGCGTAAAAACCGGGGCTAGTTAAGTCAGATGCATATTGTTTTAAACTGGTTGTTTATATCATTAAAAGCGCTTCTGATTTCGAAGCGCTTTTTCTATTTGGATAATCCTTCTACCTCTTGTAAGAAATTCTTAAAATTATCATTAAAATCAAAAACTCAAAGCAGTGAAACAGATCAGTAAGATCAACTTAAGGTTAATCGTTTTCAATACCCTCAAAAGACGCAACACCATGATGCGGTTGCAACAGGAGCATTGCTGTTGATGTAAATAATTCTTCCACACTATCTTTTAGCGTATCTATT
>JAICYZ010000195.1 GCA_025933935.1 Chitinophagaceae bacterium | reverse complement strand
AGCAAAAATATTTGTTGAAGAAATTAAAGAAGAAAAAGAAGAAGCGCAAGCATAAGAAGGTGGTTCAACAAACGAACAAATAATTAAAATTTTCAAATCAGAATAATGAAATCATCAGATGTTTTAATAAAGCCGGTTCTTTCTGAAAAAGTGAATCGCTTGTCGGAAAAATACAACCGTTATACTTTTATTGTGAACCGCAAGGCAAACAAGCTTGAAATAAAAAAAGCAGTTGAAGAGTTTTACGGTGTCGGTGTAGAAGAAGTAAACACTTTGACGATGCCATCTAAAGTAAAGCAACGTAACACAAAAGCTGGTTTACTGACAGGCCGTAAACCTGCAAAAAAGAAAGCAATCGTAACTGTAGCTGAAGGCGATACAATTGATTTGTATGGCAACGTGTAAGTGCTGAATTAGAAGTAAGAATTTAAGAATTAATAATTATAAAAAGATTGAGGTTTAGAAAACCAAAAATCGAAAATCGAAAATCATGGCTTTAAGAAAATACAAACCGACTACCGCAGGAACCCGCTGGAGAATTGGCAATGCCTATTCTGAAGTAACGACAAATGTTCCTGAAAAAAGCCTGGTAGAAATGGTACACCATACAGCAGGCCGTAACGCACAAGGTCGCAGAAGCATGCGCTACCTGGGTGGCGGCCACAAGAAAATGTATCGTGTTGTTGATTTTAAGAGAAATAAAAAAGACATTCCTGCAACAGTAAAAACAATTGAATACGATCCGAACCGCAGTGCTTTTATCGCTTTGATTAATTTTGTTGATGGCGAAAAAAGATACATCATTGCTCCGCAGGGATTACAGGTGGGCGCTACTATTATAAGCGGAGATGCTGTAGCTCCCGAGCTCGGAAATGCATTGCAACTTAAAAACATGCCTTTGGGTACCGTAGTTCACAATATCGAAATGCAACCAGGGCAAGGTGGAAAATTAGCAAGAAGCGCAGGTTCTTCGGCTCAGTTGGCCAACAAAGAAGAAAAATACGCGGTGTTGAAAATGCCAAGTGGTGAGTTGAGGAAAATATTGATTAATTGCTATGCAACAGTTGGCGTTGTTTCCAATAGTGACCATAGCCTTGAAAGCAAAGGAAAAGCGGGCAGAAACAGGTGGAAAGGAATCAGGCCAAGAACAAGAGGCGTTGCGATGAACCCGGTTGACCATCCGATGGGTGGAGGTGAAGGAAAAGCATCAGGCGGACATCCGCGCAGCAGAACCAACAAATATGCGAAAGGTGAAATCACCCGTACCCGCGGTAAAGGTTCTGATAAAATGATTATTCAGAGAAGAAATGGTAAGAAATTGCCGAATAAGTAGAAAGTAGTAAGTGGACATCAAAAACAAACATTAAAACCGAACATAAACAATGGCTCGTTCAATTAAAAAAGGTCCTTATGTAGAAGCAAAGCTCGAAGATAAAGTGCTTGGCATCAACGAAGGAAAATCAAAAAAAGGTGTTATTAAAACATGGTCGCGCAGGTCAACAATTACGCCCGACTTTGTAGGCCACACTTTTGCAGTGCACAACGGTAATAAATTTATTCCGGTGTATGTAACTGAATTTATGGTAGGTCATAAATTAGGTGAATTTGCACCAACAAGAAATTTTAAAGGACACTCAAGTAAAAAGATTGCTTAATACAAGTAGTAAGAAACAAGTAGCAAGTATCAAGAAATTAAAATAAATATGGAAGCAGTAGCAAAACTTAATAATTATCCGACATCACCACGCAAAATGCGTTTGCTGGCTGATTTGATTCGTGGAATGGAAGTAGAAAAGGCTTTGGGTATTTTACAATTCAATCCAAAACATCCTGCTGTGCCGATGTATAAATTATTAAAGAGCGCCATTAACAACTGGGAACAGAAAAATGCAGATGAAAAAGTGGAAGATGCCGGCCTGGTTGTAAAAACAATTATGGTGGATGGCGGAAGAGTTATTAAAAGAATGCGCCCTGCCCCACAAGGCCGCGGTTATCGTGTCCGGAAACGCAGCAATCATGTTACGATTGTTGTGGATAGCAAAAACAGCAACGCTGTACCAGGAATAAAAAAGCAGAAAGCGAAAGCTGAGGTTGTACCAGTAGAGGAACAGGCTCCCGTAGCAAAAAAAGAAACTGCTAAAAAACCTGCAGCAAAAAAAGCAGCTCCAAAAAAAGAAAGCCTGAAGAAAGAGGCAACCACTAAGAAAGCAAAACCTTCAGCAGAAAAAGCTGAAAAGGCATCAACAGACAAAAACACAAATAAATAAAAACCGAATAATGGGTCAAAAAGTAAATCCGATTGGGAACAGGCTGGGAATCATCCGTGGATGGGACAGCAACTGGTTTGCAAATCCAAAAGATTATGGTAAGAAATTGATTGAAGACGACAGGATCAGAACGTACCTGAATGCCCGTATCAATAAAGGAGGCATCTCAAAAATTGTCATTGAGCGCACCCTGAATAAATTGATTGTTACGATTCATACTTCCAAGCCAGGTATTATCATCGGAAAAGGTGGTGGAGAAGTGGATCGCATCAAAGAAGAACTGAAAAAACTGACCGGTAAAGAAGATGTTCAGATAAACATTCTTGAAATACGCCGTCCAGAGTTAGACGCAGCAATTGTGGCTGACACCATTGCGAAGCAAATTGAAAACCGTATCAACTATAAAAGAGCGATTAAAATGTCTATCGCTTCTGCCTTAAGAATGGGCGCAGAAGGAATTAAAGTGAGAGTTGGAGGTCGTTTGGGCGGTGCAGAAATTGCACGTAGCGAAGAAATAAAACAAGGTCGTACCCCATTGCACACTTTGCGTATGGATATTGATTACGCCAGCCTTTTTGCTCAAACAGTTTATGGAAAAATCGGGATCAAAGTATGGATTTGTAAAGGTGAAGTATTGGCAAAAAGAGATTTGAATCCAAACATTATCGCCGGAGGCGGAAAGAGCGAACATGAACCACATGGCGGAGAAAGAAGAGGCGGATTTGGAGACAGAAGAGGTGGTGATCGCGGCGACAGAAGAGGCGGCGGCGGAGATAGAAGAGGTGGTGGCGGTAGAAGGTAAAATGACAACCGTCAACCAGAGTCAAAAAGTAGAATTTAAAAATATTCAGAAAGATTTATTGCAGTTGCAGTAAACAAACAAATAAACGAAAATTATGTTACAGCCAAAAAGAACGAAGCATAGAAAAATGCAGAAAGGCCGTATGAAGGGTGATACAAAACGCGGAGACACCATTGCTTTTGGAACCTTTGGGTTAAAAGCGCTTGATTCTGTATGGTTAACCAACAAGCAGATTGAATCAGCGAGGCAGGCATTAACCCGTCATATGAAACGTGAAGGAAATGTTTGGATCAGAATTTTCCCGGATAAGCCAATTACCAAAAAGCCGGCAGAGGTGAGGATGGGTAAAGGTAAAGGAAATCCCGAAGGATGGGCTGCTGTAGTTCAACCAGGAAGAATCATTTTTGAAGCAGATGGCGTTCCTATGCAGGTTGCTAAAGAAGCTTTTGAACTCGCTGCACAGAAATTGCCTATTCAGACGAAATTTGTAGTAAGCAGGGATTTTGTAAGTTAATATATGCGATTAGCGAGGTGCTAATCTGATTGTAGAAAATTATCAATTTAATAAAATGTCAAACAGAAACGAATTCGTAAACAGCCTGAAAACCATGAGTGAGCAGGACCTGAAAGCAAGGATCACTGAAGATGAATTACGGATTAAGAAATTAAAATTTGCTCATGCGGTTTCTCCCCTGGAAAACCCAATGACCATACGCGACGTAAGAAAAGATCTTGCCCGCACTAAAACAGAATTAAGAAAAAAACAATTAATGAGCTAATGTGCTGATTAGCTGATATGCTAATGAAGCACAATGGGGTTCCATTAGCAGATTAGCACATTATCAAATTATAAAATTAATAAAATGTCCGACAGAAATTTAAGAAAAGTAAGGACTGGCGTAGTTTCCAGTAACAAGATGGATAAAACGATTACCGTGAAAGTAGAAAGGAAAGTAAAACATCCGCTCTATGGAAAATTTGTGAAAAAAACTACCGGTTTTCATGCTCATGATGAGAAAAATGAGTGCAATATCGGCGATTTGGTGAAAATAATGGAAACAAAACCATTAAGCAAGACAAAGCGCTGGAGATTGGTAGAGGTGATAGAAAAAGTTAAATAAGATTTTAAATTTAAATAATTGTTTTAAATGCCAAAGGCTTAATGCTAAAGGCTCAAAGGTAAAAAAATGATACAGCAAGAAAGCAGGCTAAATGTAGCAGATAACAGTGGTGCAAAAGAAGTGTTGTGCATCCGGGTATTGGGAAATTCCGGCCAGGATTATGCACATGTTGGAGATAAGATTGTGGTAACTGTAAAAGATGCCATTCCTGCGGGAGGCATTAAAAAAGGAACTGTGAGCAAGGCCGTTATTGTTCGGACAAAAAACAAACTACGTAGAAAAGATGGTTCTTACATCCGTTTTGACGACAATGCAGTAGTGCTTTTAAATGCGGCTGATGAACCAAGAGGAACGAGGATTTTTGGGCCGGTTGCCCGTGAATTGCGCGACAAGGGTTATATGAAAATCATTTCCCTGGCACCCGAAGTATTGTAATATAAATTGTATCTTTGCACCCCTTTTGAAAAAAAGGTATTTAATAAGTAATTAATCAAGACAAATATTTGTCAAAAATGAAGACAAGATTTAAACCGAAGTTCAACATAAAAAAAGGTGATTCAGTGGTAGTGATTACCGGTGATGATAAAGACCTGAAGAAACACCGTAAAGTGCTGGAAGTACTTCCTGAAGAAAAACGCGTATTGGTAGAAGGGGTAAATATCGTTACCAAGCACACGAAACCTTCTGCACAGAATACCAAAGGTGGAATTATGAAGGTAGAAGCGCCAATCGCCATTTCAAATGTTATGCTTTGGGATGCAAAATCTCATTCTCACTCTAAAGTAAAAAGATCAAGAGAGAATGGAAAATTAATCAGAACAGCAAAAAAATCAGGGGAGGTAATTAAATAATGGCTACAGAAAAATATACTCCAAGACTGGAAGAAAAGTACAAAAAGGAAGTAGTACCAGCATTAATGAAAAAGTTTGCTTACAAAACCGTAATGCAGGCTCCGAAGCTTACAAAAATATGTATCAACCGCGGTGTAAATGGCGCTGTTGCTGACAAGAAGCTGATTGATGTTGCTATTGATGAGCTGACAACAATTACTGGTCAGAAGGCCGTTGCAACGATGTCTAAAAAAGATATTTCCAATTTTAAGTTGCGTAAAAACATGCCGATTGGTGCAAAAGTTACTTTACGCTCTGAAAATATGTATGAGTTTTTAGACCGCCTGGTTTCTGTATCACTTCCACGTGTTCGTGACTTTAAAGGTATTAACGATAAATCTTTTGATGGCCGTGGAAATTACACTTTAGGCGTTACTGAGCAGATCATTTTCCCTGAAATTGATATTGATAAAGTAAACAAAATTACCGGGCTTGATATCACTTTTGTAACAACAGCAAATACCAACGAAGAAGCATTTGAACTGCTAAAAGAATTGGGAATGCCTTTTAAAAATATCAAAAAATAAGTAAAAACAATGGCTAAAGAGTCAATAAAAGCAAGGCAAAGGAAACGCGTTAAAATGGTGGAAAAATATGCCGAGAAAAGAAAAGCATTAAAAGATGCGGGTGATTACAGGGCATTGGATCTGCTACCGAAGAACGCATCTCCGGTTCGCCTGAAAAACCGTTGCCAGCTTACCGGCCGGCCGAGAGGTTATATGCGCCACTTTGGGCTTTCAAGAAATATGTTTCGCGACATGGCACTTGAAGGAAAGATTCCGGGAGTAAAAAAAGCGAGTTGGTAGGCTAACCGCTGAACCGGTCACAACTGAAGGCTGGATATCGCATTGTAATTAAAACAAAAAAATTAAAAAGAAAAAATAAACAATGGTTACTGATCCTATTGCAGATTATTTAACAAGAATTCGCAACGCGCAGATGGCAAGCCACAGAATCGTAGAGATTCCGGCAAGCAATTTAAAAAAGCGCATCACTGAAATATTATACACTGAAGGCTATATTTTAAAATACAAATTTGAAGATGATGCCAAACAAGGGATTATCAAAATAGCGCTTAAATATGATCCCCAATCAAAAGTTCCGGCAATTGAAAGCCTTGAAAGAGTAAGCCGTCCGGGATTGCGCAGTTATTCAAAACCACAGGATTTTAAAAGAGTAAAAAACGGGTTAGGAATTTCTATTATTTCCACCTCAAAAGGTGTAATGACCGATAAGCAGGCAAAAGCGCAGAAGGTTGGTGGGGAAGTACTCTGTAACATTTATTAAGATGGATTCTGTTGTTGGAATAATCATTACATTTCTCGTATTATTCTTTGCAATAAGATACATTTTAAGAAGTTCAAACAAAAAATTATAAAAATATTGGTTGATAATTAAGCCTTAGTCGTGGCTGAACACTTCCAGAGTGTAAAAACTAAAATAAAAAAACCGGCTATGTCAAGAATTGGAAAAAATCCTGTAACAATTACCAAAGGCGTAAATGTTAGTGTAGGTACAGATAATGTGATCACTGTAAAAGGCCCAAAAGGTGAATTGAAACAAGCGATCGACCCCGATATTAAAGTAGAAGTTAAAGATGATAAAATCGTCTTTACACGTCCTACAGATCAAATACGGCACAAGGCGATGCACGGGTTATATCGGGCACTTGTACAAAATATGGTAACCGGCGTTACTGATGGCTATACAAAAACTTTGGAACTGGTGGGTGTTGGTTATAAAGCATCTAACCAGGGAAATTTGCTTGATCTTTCCTTGGGATATTCTCATAATATTATCGTGGAAATCCCGAAAGAACTTACTGTGGCAACAGCCCAGGAAAAAGGTAAAAATCCAAAAGTGATTTTAACAAGCGCTGACAAGCAATTACTTGGCCAGGTGGCTGCAAAAATTCGTAGTCTTCGCAAGCCTGAACCGTATAAAGGAAAAGGTGTCAAGTTTGAAGGAGAAGTATTACGCAGAAAAGCAGGTAAGGCAGCAGGTAAATAATTTTTTAATGTTTGGTTCTTTAGTAAACAAACAAATAATCAAAATTTTTATTTTGCAAAAAACTACAATAAAATTTTCCGGCAGTATCGGAATTTAAAATAGAATAAAAATGAACTCAAAAGTCAGTGCTCGTCAAAAGATAAGATACCGCATCCGCAAAAAAATAAGCGGCAGCGCTCAAAAACCACGCTTAAGCGTTTTCAGAAGTAACAAGGATATTT
>JAICYZ010000336.1 GCA_025933935.1 Chitinophagaceae bacterium | reverse complement strand
GCATCTGTTGCGGGAAAAGAAATGTATCACTACCTGTATAATGATAAACTAACAGCCATGGAAAGCCAGATCGGACTTGAGAATAAAGTGATGTTTACTGCCGGTGGAAGTTTGAACCTGGATCATGTATTTTTTATCGGAAGCGGAAATACCGCATCTGCCAGTGAACTGACCATTAATAACCTGAAACCTTATATGGATGTAAAACTGGTGGGCGATACCACTTATGGAAAGCCTGTAGGTTTCTTTACATTCCATATTACCGATTTTCCCAATGGCGGTGCAGAAAAAGACCTGGCAGATCTCTATGCCATCAATTTTGAAACAAGAAATGCCAATAACCAGGGTGGTTATTTTGATGGGTTGATTCCTGATGCACAGGCAAATGATTTTGTAAATATTCCATGGGGAAATCCAAGTGATGACAACCTCCAGAAAATATTCAGTTATATTTCTACCGGTGTTTATGGGCGTAAATCTGCGGCAGAAAGAATGGCAACAAACAGCTCTTTAAGATTGTCTGTTCCTGCTACGATTCATCCTTTAAGATTTAATGGAATGGTCGATTACCGGATCAGCAGCCAGATGAAAGGTATCATCAATAAGAGTTTGAGAAGGCGCTAATTTATCATTTTTTTTAATTCCTTCCAGGTTAACCGGATTTAATCCTTTTGATCTGGAAGGTTTTTTTTGAAAGAAATATAATCGCCTTTCAATTCTGCCATTTTTCACATTATCTGATGCTTAATTCAAGTTTTCTATTTAATCCCCGTTCTACAAGTTTATATAAGGTTGAAAGTTGAATATCAGCTCTGCCGTTTTCAATTCGCGATATGTAACTTTTTTTAGTACCTGTTTTTTCCGCCATTTCTGCCTGGGTCAAATGAGCTTTCGCTCTCTCTTCTTTTAATAATTCACCTAAAATAAAAGCTTGAGTTTTGGCTTCAAATTCAGTTCTTGTGTCTGTTCCCGGAAAACCATATTTTTTATCAAGATGTTCATCCCAGGAAACAAGTTTATTTTTTGAAAGTTTTTCGTTTTTCATTTTCTGTAATAATTTTTTTATCAATGAAATATTGTTTTTTTAGCTTTCTAGCAAGTTCAATTTCTGTTTTAGGAGTTTTTGAGACTTTTTCTGAAATGAATTTATTAATACAACCAAATTCCCTTCGTCAAAGAAGCAGAAAATTCTGTAAATGTTACTTTTAAATTCTACCCGTATTTCAAAAAGACCTTCAATGCTTTCAAGATGGCGGAAATATTTTTTGGGAATAAGATCAAGAGTTTTGACTAATTCAAAAACCCAATCGATTTTTTCTTGTACATCTAAATCAAGATTATTGTAAAACTCAAAAAAATAATTTCCGTAAGTCAATAAACTTCTTTTCACCTGGCGAAGATAACGAATTAGTGAACAAGGTCAAAGGTTTTAAGGATCGCTTTATTTGAAAAAGCTTTTCTAAACCAATGAGTACCAATACAATTTGGGAAATGCCTTCGTTTATCGCAATTTTGCAGCTATGATCCATTTCGAAAAGTTTGTTTTAGACAACGGTTTAAGGGTAATTGTGCATGAAGACAAAAGCACGCCCATGGCAGTCGTAGATGTAATGTATGATGTGGGTGCAAGAGATGAAGATGAAAATCATACAGGCTTTGCGCATTTATTTGAACACCTCATGTTTGGCGGAAGCCTTCACATTGAATCATATGACGAGCCACTGCAAATGGCAGGGGGCGAAAACAATGCTTACACCACAAACGACCTCACCAATTATTATTGCCAGTTGCCGGCTGAAAATATAGAAACCGCTTTCTGGCTCGAAAGCGACCGGATGTGTTCGCTCGCCTTCAATGAAAATTCTCTGGAAGTACAAAGAAAAGTAGTCAGTGAAGAATTTAAAGAGCAATACATCAACAAACCCTATGGTGATGTATGGCACAAGCTGCGCGATCTTGCCTATAAAGTTCATCCTTATAAATGGATGACCATCGGACAGGATCTCAGCCACATTGAAAATGCCAAGCTGCAGGATGTAAAAGATTTTTTTTATAAACATTACACCCCTTCAAATGCGATACTAACCGTTGCCGGAAACGTTACCGTTGAACAGGTAAAAGCGCTTGCGGAAAAATGGTTTGGCGATATTCCTGCCGGAAAAAAGTATGTGCGCAAAATAAAACAGGAACCGGAGCAGAAACAACCGAGGATGATGGAAGTAGCAGAAAGTGTACCGCTCAATGCGCTTTATAAATGCTGGCATATTGGCTCCCGGCTGGATAAAAGATATTATGTAGATGAAGTCATTACGGAAATCCTGGGTGGAGGCGCCTCATCCAGGTTGTTTCAAAGCCTGGTAAAAGAACAACAATTATTCAGCAGCATCGATTGCTCCCATACCGGCAGCATTGATCCGGGCGTGCTTTGTATTGATGGAAAATTGGTAAGAGGCGTAACGCTTGAAGAAGCAGAAAATGCAGTGATCGCTGAATTAGAAAAAATGAAAACAGAACTGATCCATGAGGCCGAACTTCAAAAAATTAAAAACAAAACAGAGAGCATGCTCGCCTTTGAAGATATCAGCCTGATGAATCGCGCGAACAGCCTTGCCAATTATGAACTTTTGGGCGATGCAAACCTGATGAATACCGAATTGGAAAGTTACCAGGCAGTAACCAGGGAAGATATCCGCGAAGAATGCCGTAAAGTTTTTGTTGAAAGTAATTGCAGCACGCTTTATTACCGATCCACCATCAAAGGAACTTTCCCAGTTGCAGAAACAGAAAATGAAGCAGAGGCAGAAGCAGAAACTGATTTCGATTTAAATGTTTTATAAAAAAATTAAATGCCCAACAGAACCATAGCACCCCCGATCAAAGATGCCATCAATTTTGACATTATTCTAAAACCCTGTACCCGCTTTACACTTTCCAATGGCGTTCCGGTTTATTACATAAATGATGGGGCGGAAGAAGTGGCGATGATCGATTTTGTGTTTGATGCAGGCAATAATTATGAGAAAAAAAATGCCATTGCTGCCGCTGTCAATCACCTTTTAAAAAACGGAACCAGGAAAAAAAATGCATTTGAAATCACCGAGTCGTTTGAATATTACGGCGCTTATGTGAGCCGTAAAAGTTTTAATGAAACGGCTTCCATTACCCTTCATTGCCTTTCAAAACATTTGAAAGAATTGCTTCCGCAAATAAGGGAACTGATCACAGAGGCGATATTTCCGGAAAGTGAACTGGAAATTTTTAAACAAAATAATATTCAGCGGCTGGCGGTCAATTTACAAAAAGTGGATTTTGTAGCAAACAGGCTGATCGATCAATATCTATACGGCGCTGAACATCCTTACGGCCGCGTAAGCAGCAAACAGGATATTGAGGCAATAAAAAGAGAAGAACTGGTGGATTTTTACCAGGAATATTACGTCAGCGCTAAATGCCACATTTTTGCCGCCGGGAAGTTGCCTTCGGATTTTGAGCAGCAATTAGAAAATCATTTTGGGGATCTAACATTGAATGAAAATATCCCGTCTGTTTCATTTCCCCGCCAGATGGCAGAAGAAAGGAAACATTTCCTGGAGATTGATCCAAATGGGGTGCAGGCAGCGATTCGCATTGGCCGTCCGTTTCCCAACCGGAGACATCCGGACTTTAAAAAAGCGGTGGTTCTAAACGTTTTGTTTGGCGGATATTTTGGCTCCAGGCTCATGGCAAATATCCGTGAAGACAAGGGCTACACGTATGGAATACACAGTTATCTTGAAAATCACATCGAGGAAAGCTCGTGGGTAGTGAGCACCGAAGCCGGT
>JAICYZ010000077.1 GCA_025933935.1 Chitinophagaceae bacterium | reverse complement strand
TTTTTTGAATGAAGTGGATAAAGGAATTCATATTATTGACAACCGCAATCCTGCCTCACCGCAAAACGTCGCGTTCATCAATATTCCAGGAAATATGGATTTAGCATTAAAAGGAAACATTTTGTATGCAGATCTCTATACGGATATGGTAACACTTGATATCAGCAATCCATTGAATGTTTTGGTAAAAAAATATAGCGAAGGCGTATTTCCATATCGCATTTATAATTCAGGGTTTTATGGCGATTCTACAAAAATTATTACTGATTGGGTGAAGCGCGATACGACAGTTACTCAAAGTTGTGGTGGCAATCCGGTGTATTATTCTCCAAATGCTTATGTGGATTTTTCGGCTGTTCAATCATCCGGCGGTAACAAAAATTCTTCTTCTCCAATCGGCAAAGGCGGTTCTATGGCCCGTTTTGCCATTGTGAATAACAGGATTTATACAGTGTCAAATACGGATCTAAATGTATTCGATATTACTGCTGCCGCTGATCCCGTTTTTAAAAATAAAGTGAACGTAGGAAGTTGGAGCGTGGAAACTATTTTTCCTTTTAAGGATAAAGTGTTTATTGGTTCACAAAACGGAATGTTTATTTACAATATTAATAATCCGGATAAACCTGTTTCAATCGGACAGTTTTCACATGTGCAAAGTTGCGATCCTGTAATTGCCGATGATAATTTTGCTTATGTAACATTGCGCTCCGGCTCTGCATGCCAGGGATTTTCCAACCAATTGGAGATTCTTCAATTAAACAATATTACCGATCCGAAACTGGTAAAAGTGTATCCGTTTACCAATCCGCATGGATTATCCAAAGATGGAAATCTTTTATTCATCTGCGATGGAAGCGATGGATTAAAAATTTATAATGCCGCTGACGTGAATAATCTGAAACTGATAAAACAAATTTCCGGCATCGAAACGTATGATGTAATCGCTTATAATCATATCGCTTTGGTGGTTGCCAATGACGGCTTATATGAATACGATTATGCGGATGTAAATAATATTCATCTGATCAGTAAAACAGGAATTTCTAAAAAATAAATTATGAGGAAAAGCTTCTTTTTTATTGTAATCATTTCTTTTCTTCTGTCGACTTCTACATCTGCGCAAAAAAAGAAAATTCGCTTTCAGTCTGTTAATCAGTTTGCCATTGTTGGAGGTGAAAGCCATGTGAATACAGCGTTTCAGACCGTAAATGGAATTAAATTTTCCGATTGCTTTTTTGGAATCGGCGTTGGAATTGATTATTACAAATACCGAACACTTCCCTTGTTTTTTGATGGAAGATGGTATTTTGGAGAAGATAAAAGGGGATTTATTTATGGAGACATCGGGTACGATTTTCCGACGAAAAACAAGCCGGGAAAAGAAATTGGTTATTATAGTAGTTGTCATTTCACTGGCGGCGTATACAGTGATTTTGGAATTGGATACCAGGTTCCTTTATACAAAAAATGTTCATTATCGTTTAGCCTTGGATATAGTTCCAAAGATTTAAAAATCAAAGTAGGATCGGCTTATCAATGTCTTGTCGCACCTTGCCCGGTTGATTTTACTACCTACGAATTTAGTTTCAACCGGATGATTTTAAAAGCAGCATTGGTTTTTTAGAAAAGTGTGCCAACAGGTAAAGGGCAACAGCGAACAAAGAAATACCGAAGATTTATATGTTGCCCAACGGTTCGGTTAACTCAAAAATTTCAGATTCCTTTTTATCCCTTCAAACTTTGAACGTTTCAAAGGTGATTTCTTAAAGATAATTTTAAATGACTCTTCCGTCAATTCTTCCCAGTCATTTTTAGAAAAATTCAATACTTCATTCAAAGGCGTAAATTCAATTTCGTTATTAGGTTTTGAAAAACGATTCCAGGGACAAACATCCTGGCATATATCGCAGCCAAACATTTTATTTTCAAACTTGGCTTTCATTTCATCAGGTATCAGCATATCTTTTAATTCGATCGTGAAATAAGAAATGCATTTGCTTCCGTCAATTACTTTGTCAGGAAGAATCGCATCTGTGGGACAGTTGTCAATACATTTTGTGCAGGTACCGCAATAATCTTTTACAAACGGATTGTCGTATTCTAATTCAAGGTCCGTAATCAATGTTGCAATGAAAAAAAATGAACCGTTGTTTTTGGTGATTAAATTTCCATTTTTTCCAACCCAGCCAAGCCCGCTTTTTACCGCCCAGCTTCTTTCCAAAACCGGGGCGCTGTCGGTAAATCCACGTCCGTTTATTTCACCAATATTTTCTCTTAGTAGCGATAAAAAAGTTTTCAGTTTTGCCTTAATCACTTCGTGATAATCCTTTCCATAAGCGTATTTTGAAATTTGTGGAACATCTGCATTTTGTTGTTCAGAAGGAAAGTAATTCAACAATAAAGTGATTACTGATTTTGCCCCGGGAACTAATTTTGTTGGATCTGTTCGCAGATCAAAATAGTTTTCCATGTAATTCATCTTCCCATGAAAACCTTTGTTAAGCCACGATTCCAGTCGTTTCGCTTCTTCATCAAGTCTTTCTGCTTTTGCAATTCCGCAATAATCAAAACCGAGCGAATGAGCAGTGTTTTTTACGAAAGAAGTATATTCTGATTTTGGCAACATACGTGCTGCAAAATTACTATTGCTATACCAAAAATTTAAAACTGAAAAAATTTCATACATAAACGATTCACACTGCTTTTGCGTCAGGTTTATTCACCGAAGCACGACAGATTTTTCTACATTTTCATGTTGGATTAAAATTTGTGCAACATATTCCAAATCATATAAAATTTATTTATGAATCCAAGTAATTTAACGATAAAGTCACAGGAGATTTTTCAGAAAGCACAACAAATTGCTTTCAATGAAAAAAATCCGAATATAGAAGTAGAGCATTTGTTGAAAGCATTGCTTGCCGATGAAGACAGTCCTGTTGATTTCCTTCTGAAAAAAAATAATGTTAATGTAAATTTTGTTGAAGGTAAGGTAGATGAAAGCATTGGCAAACTTCCTAAAATGAATACCGGAGAACCCGCACAGGTTATCAGTCGTGATCTTAATAATGTTTTATTACGCGCTGCTGCAAGCCTCAAGACGTTTGGAGATGAGTTTGTGAGCGTAGAGCATTTGCTATTGGCAATCGTCCAGGGAAACGATAATGCCGCGAAGATCTTAAAGGATGCCGGCCTCACAGAAAAAGGTTTGATTGCTGCAATTAAAGATTTGAAAAAAGGTTCGACTGTTTCTTCGCAAACATCCGAAACACAATTCAATGCATTAAATAAATATGCAAAAAATCTGAATGAATTGGCAAGAAGTAACAAGCTTGATCCTGTTATTGGCCGTGATGAAGAGATTAGGAGAACGTTGCATATTTTATCAAGAAGAACTAAAAATAATCCAATCCTTGTCGGCGAACCGGGCACTGGTAAAACCGCAATTGTAGAGGGTTTGGCTATTCGCATTATCAGTGGTGATGTACCGGAAAATCTTAAATCTAAAATAATTTATGCACTGGATATGGGGCTATTGATTGCCGGTGCAAAATACAAAGGTGAGTTTGAAGAAAGATTAAAATCTGTGATAAAAGAAGTTGGCGAAAGCGATGGGGAAATTATCTTGTTCATTGATGAAATCCATACATTGGTAGGAGCTGGAGGTGGTGAAGGTGCGATGGATGCAGCGAATATTTTGAAGCCTGCTTTAGCTCGTGGGGAATTGAGAGCAATTGGTGCAACTACATTAAATGAATATCAAAAATTCTTTGAAAAAGATAAAGCGCTTGAAAGAAGATTTCAAAGAGTAATGGTGGATGAGCCAAGTGTGGAAGATGCCATTTCAATTTTAAGAGGCTTGAAAGACCGCTACGAAACGCATCACCATGTGCGGATAAAAGATGAAGCAATTATTGCTGCAGTAGAATTATCAAATCGCTACATCACTGATCGTTTTTTGCCGGATAAGGCGATTGACCTGATTGATGAAAGCGCCGCGAAGCTTAGGCTTGAAATGAATTCGATGCCGGAAGAACTGGATAATCTTGAAAGGCAAATCCGTCAATTAGAAATAGAAAGAGAAGCGATTAAAAGGGAAAAAGATGAAGGGAAATTAAAAGAACTGAATACGGAAATATCGAATCTTTCTGTACAACGCGACACGTTCAAGGCAAAATGGCAACAGGAAAAAGAACTGGTAGAAAAAGTGCAGAATGCAAAAGCAGAAATGGAAAATCTGAAGCTCGCTGCGGAAAAAGCTGAGCGGGAAGGTGATTACGGAAAGGTGGCGGAGATACGTTACGGCAAATTGCAGAACCAGGAAAAATTAATCGCCGAACATACGGTAGAGCTGGAAGAAATCAATGAAAAAAGATTATTAAAAGAAGAAGTAGATGCGGAAGATATCGCAGAAAGTGTAGCAAAAGCAACCGGTATTCCGGTAAATAAAATGCTGCAAAGTGAAAAGGATAAATTACTCAATCTCGAAGATGAATTGCATAAAAGAGTAGTTGGTCAGGATGAGGCAATAGAAGCAGTTGCTGATGCGGTGCGCAGGAGCAGCGCCGGTTTGCACGACCCACGAAAGCCGATTGGTTCTTTTATTTTTCTCGGAACAACCGGTGTGGGTAAAACAGAATTGGCAAAAGCGTTGGCGCAATACTTGTTCGATGACGATAGCATGATGACGCGCATTGACATGAGTGAATACCAGGAAAAACATTCTGTGAGCAGATTGGTTGGAGCGCCTCCCGGATATGTGGGATATGAAGAAGGCGGCCAATTAACGGAAGCCGTTCGGCGGAAGCCATACAGCGTGATTTTATTGGACGAAATTGAAAAAGCGCATCCGGATGTTTTTAATATTTTATTGCAGGTTTTGGATGATGGCAGGTTGACTGATAATAAAGGCCGTGTGGTGAATTTCAAAAACACCATTATCATTATGACCAGCAACATGGGGAGCCAGATCATACAGGCGAACTTTGAAAACGTAAACGAAGGAAATAAAGAAGAAGTTGTAGAGAATACAAAGCGGGAAGTGATGGATCTTTTGAAGCAAACAATCCGGCCTGAGTTTTTAAACAGAATTGATGAAGTGATCATGTTCCAGCCTTTATTGTTGCCCGATATTAAAGAGATCATCAGAATTCAGCTGAACGACTTGAAAGAACAATTGGCTAAAAGTGGCGTGCTGCTTGAGTTCACAGATTATGCATTAGATTATCTTGCTGAGAATGGTTTTGATCCCCAGTTCGGTGCAAGGCCTTTAAAAAGATTGATTCAAAAACAAATCGTAAACCAGTTAAGCAAAAAACTTTTGAGCGGCACTATTGATAAAACGAAACCGGTGCTGGTAGATGTATTTGATGGAACCGTAGTTTTCCGAAACGAAAATATTTCAAAAGATACTGTGATAGTTTAAGACGTGATCATAGGATGTTACACAAAAAAGCCGGCTATTGAAAATGGCCGGTTTTTTAATTTTTAACCGTTTTTAAATCGATCTCATAGTGCACGTTTTTTGAACAGTTTTCTTTTTTTAATCAAAAAAAGAATCTCGGTTATTTCTTTGTTTATTGAAAAAATATATTTAATTAAGGAAGGTAATAATAAAAAAACCGGCTACTTTTCAATAGCCGGTTTAAATTTTCAAAGGGAATTATTTAGTTGCGATTTACGAAGCCTGTGAGTCGCTTTTAGCTTTGCCTCTTTTACCATTCATTTTCCTGTTTTCCTTCATCTGTTTCATATTGGCTTTCCAGGTTGCCTGCTGTTCAGGTGTCAGGATTGATTTCATTTTATCTGACTGTGTTTTATGCAGCTCTTTCATCTTTGCTTTCTTCTGGTCCGAAGTAAGGCTTGCGTCATTTTGGATTGCTTCACGTTGTTGCTTTGCATCTTCGCGCATGGTTTTCATCTGAGCTTTCTGATCGGCTGTAAGATTCAGATTATCCATCATTTTTCCCTTTCTGAAATGATGAGATGTATCTGATTGCATTGTTTGCGATTTAGCAGAGTTTCTTTTTACCTGTGCGTTGCTTGTTGCTGCAAACAACAAACCGGCAAATGCGAATAGAAATAGTTTTTTCATGTTTTAATTTTTTAGCGTTTATGTCTATAATAGATAATAAACGTTCGGTCGAGTTTAAATACTCACTGTTAAAAAATATAAAACACTATGTATTTAACGCAGGAAAAGCAATTCACGGTACTTTGGCAATTCCCAATATTCATCATCCACAAGTAGTTCGAGCTTATCAACGTGGTAGCGGATCTCGTCAAAATATTTTTTCACTTCATCGCAATACATGATCGCTTTTTCTCTTGAATTCTCTATTTCATTTGCCACTTTTCTCGCTTCGATCATGGCCTTTACTTTTGGACCTATTACATTGATATGTTCGGAAATTTTCTGAACAATTTGTGATTGGGAAGAATAGCTGCCTTCATCAAAGCCAAGTTCTTTCAAGCCTTTAATATTCTTGATCAAAACATTTTGATATTTAATTGCTGCCGGTAAAACGTAAGTACTTGCCAGGTCACCAATTACTCTTGCTTCTATTTGAATTTTCTTGGTATAATTTTCCAGCAGGATTTCATGGCGAGCTTCCAGTTCTTTTTTTGTATAAATTCCATGACGTACAAAAACTTTTTCAGATTCTTCGGTAACAAATGAATCCAGCGCCAGGGGAGTTGTTTTTATATTTGGAAGACCTCTTTGCTCTGCTTCCTTTTCCCACGCATGACTATATCCATCACCCTCAAACAGGATTTTTTTGCTGTCAACAATATATTTCTGAATAGTTTGCATCAAAGCAATTTCTTTCTTCTCGCCATTTTCAATCAGTGCATCCACATCCTGTTTAAATTGAGTAAGTGTTTCTGCCATGATGGTATTGAGGACGGTCATCGCGCTGGCGCAATTTGCAGAAGAACCAACTGCGCGGAATTCAAATTTATTTCCTGTAAAAGCAAAAGGCGAAGTGCGGTTCCGGTCCGTGTTATCCAGCATCAACTCAGGAATACTTTTGTGAATATCCAGTTTCAACATCGCTTCATCCTGCTCATCAAATTTGTCACCCACTCGTTTTTCAACTTCATTCAAAACATCTGTCAGATATTTTCCGATAAAAATGGAAATAATCGCTGGCGGCGCTTCATTTGCTCCAAGACGATGATCATTTCCGGCGCTGGCAATAGAGGCCCTTAATAAATCTGCATGATCATGAACCGCTTTGATTGTATTTACAAAAAAAGCAAGGAACATGAGGTTTGTTTTTGGAGTTTTCCCAGGAGCCAGCAAATTAACACCGGTGTTGGTAGCCATACTCCAGTTATTGTGTTTGCCGCTTCCATTAATTTTAGCAAACGGTTTTTCATGAAGCAATACCATCAGGTTGTGCCTTTTCGCAACCCTGGTCATCACGTCCATCAATAAAATGTTGTGATCTACAGCAATGTTCACTTCTTCAAAAATGGGTGCGCATTCAAATTGTGATGGCGCCACTTCATTGTGTCTTGTCTTTAACGGAATTCCCAATTTATATGCTTCCTCTTCAAAGTCACGCATGAACGAATACACTCTTTCGGGGATTGCGCCGAAATAATGGTCTTCCAGTTGTTGTCCCTTGGCAGGAGCGTGGCCAAAAACGGTCCGGCCCGTCGTAGTAAGATCCGGACGGCCGCTTGCTATCGATGCATCTACTACAAAATATTCCTGTTCCCATCCGAGGGTGGGTTTTACGGAAGTAATATTTTTATCAAAATACTGACATACATCCAAGGCAGCTTTTTCCACGGCAACAGCAGATTTCAATAAAGGTGTTTTTGCATCCAAAGACTCACCGGTATATGAAACGAAAATGGTTGGAACACACAGCGTTTTTCCATTTCCCATTTCTATAATAAATGGGGGAGAAGATGGATCCCAGGCAGTATAACCACGTGCTTCAAAAGTTGCACGAATGCCACCGCTTGGAAAGGAGGAAGCATCAGGTTCCTGCTGAATTAAAGCAGCACCGTCAAATTCTTCCAATGCACTGCCGTCTCCTTTTAAAGTAAAAAAGGAATCATGCTTTTCCGCAGTAGCGCCGGTTAATGGCTGAAACCAATGGGTGTAATGTGTTACATTTTTCGACTCTGCCCAGGCTTTTAAAGCCGATGCAATCTGGTCACCCATTTTGCGGTCAATCTTTGTTTGATTTTTGATGGATGAAACGAGACTTTTGTAGGCTTCATCGCTCATAAACTCCCGCGCTTTTTTTAAATCGAATACGTTTTCACCAAAAAAGCTGGTGATCTTTTTTGAAGGAGGCACCTCTGAAAATTTTGAATTTGCAAAAAGTTCATGTAGTGCATTTAATCTTAATGATTGCATTTTTAAAGTTTAGTATGCAAAAAAAAGACAAAAAGTTGATAAACAAAAAAATAATAAAATGAAATATTTAATTTTTGCCGGTTTTTTAAAAATTGGAATGCATTTATTTATTTCTAATATCAGTGGGAGCGAAAGAAGAAATAATATTAATTCTTGTTTTGTATACACTAATGTGTTTTGTGGAAGGTTGAATTAATTGTCCGGGAATATCGATTTTGAAACGTTTTTTCATCAACGTTTAACACTTTTAATTTAAAACAGGATGCCTTTTCACCTCTTTTGTGCGGTCAAAAAGATAACGGTAAGTAGCGAGTAAACGGCTTTGTTTGGCACCAATATGTCTTGACATATTTAAGATTCTGGGATTAAAGTCTCCCTGCCATTGCAGTTCCAGTTCTACATATTTGGTTTTATCCTGGATTACTTTGGCGCCTTCAATAATCATGTAATAATCAATTCCCATTCCCTGGAATTCAGGAATTACACCAAAAACGATTCCGGTAAATTTGGTGATCACTCCTTTTTTCTTCAGCCACAATAGTTTTAATTTTTGAAAAAGTCCAAATTTTCCATGAAAATGTTGAAAGATCTGGTTCAATTCAGGCAGATTGATCCAGAATGCGATCGGCTCATCTTTATAATAAACAAACCAGATCAGTTTTTCATCAATAACCGGTTTCATCGATTTAAACATTTTAAAAGCAACTTCCTGACTCATTTGCTTGTTGCCTTCATGTTTTGCCCACGCTTTATTATATACTTTACAAAAATCATCAGCAAATTTTTTTAAATCGTCTTTTTTTAAATGAACAGCAGAAAAATCCGGAAGTGAACTATATTTTTTGTGCTGCTCACTAAATTTTTCATTCAATTGTGTATCGACAAACATGTGCCAGCATATCTGGTGATAAAAAACTTTAAACCCATAATTTTCGAATAATTTTTGGTAATAAGGAAGGTTGTAATTCATCAAATATATAGGCGCTTTAAAACCTTCCACCACAAGTCCCCACCAACGGTCGCGCTCACCAAAATTAATCGGCCCGTCCATAGCCTCCATGCCGTGTTGCAACAGCCAATGTTTGCTGACATCGAACAACATATCTGCTGCTTCCTGGTTATTTATGCATTCAAAAAAACCAACGCCTCCGGTCTTTTGCTCATCACCTTTATTCTTATATTTTTTATACACAAAAGCGGCAATCCTTCCAATCAGGTTTCCATCTTCATCTTTTAAAAGCCAACGCATGCATTCTCCAAAACGAAAGGCTTTATTTTTTTTTCGGTTGAAAACATCTTCGATATCCTTATCGAGTGGCTGAATAAAATTGGGATCGTCTTTATAAATAATCAATGGCACTTTTAAAAATTCACTGGCAGAAGCAGCATCGGAAACAGCGGAAAGTTGCATTATGGAAAAATTAAAAACAGAAAAGTAACAATCTAAAACAGAATATTCAAAAATGCTGTTTTTTTGCCGTTTAACTTAAAAAATTTCTTTAATGAAAAGATAATTTTATAGTATCAACTGAATTTCTAACCGTCATTTTAAATGTGATTCCAAAAATTAAAAAATCGGAGATTAAAAAACCAGCGGCAGTAATTTAAATGATTATCTTTAAAATTTTTAAAAAAATCGACAAGCTGCTGCGTGGTAAAATGAAGAATTAATTTATGAACCGAAAAGATTTTCTATCTGCCGTAATTCCTTTGGCAACTTTTACAAGCGCTTTTACCAATGGAAAGTCATTCTCAAAAACGCATCATTTAAAAAAGATTCCTCCTTATTTAAAAAAAGGAGACACGATCGGAATATGTTGTCCATCCGGATACATCAGCCTGGAGGAATGCCAGCCGGCAATACAGAAAATGCAGGAATGGGGCTTTAATATTCGCATAGGCACCACCGTTGGATTGAAAGATTTTACATTCGCAGGAACAGATGAAGAGCGTTCAAAAGATCTGCAAAAAATGATGGATGATCCTTCTATCAAAGCCATCATGCTTGGGAGAGGTGGATATGGAGCAGTAAGAATTGTTGATAAAATAGATTTTACAGAATTTGAAAGAAGGCCGAAATGGATCATTGGTTTTAGCGATGCCACTGTTTTTCATTGTCATATCAATCACAATTATGGAATTGCGACGCTTCATTCAAAAATGTGCAACAGCTTTCCGGATGATTTTTCAAAGGCAGAACAGACGCAAATTGATTCGATTGATTCTATCAGGCAATGCCTTCTGGGAGAAAAAATGATCTATAAAAGATTGCCTGTTGTTGAAAACCGCTCCGGAGAAGGAATTGGGCCATTAGTTGGCGGTAATCTGTCTATTATCGAACAGGTAACCGGAAGCATATCAAACCTTCATACGGAAGGGAAAATTTTATTTATTGAAGATGTTGGCGAGTATCGGTATAAGATTGACGGTATGCTTTGGAATTTAAAACGCAGTAAAAAATTAGATGGTTTGAAAGGATTGATCGTAGGTGAATTCAGAATAAAACCCGACGATCCCGGTGAAGATTTTGGAAAAACAATTTATGAAATGGTTATGGAGAAAGTAGCTAAATATCATTACCCGGTTTGTTTTGATTTTCCAGTCGGGCATGTAAAAGAAAATTATGCATTGAAATGCGGTGTAAGACATAAATTACGTGTTTCAGAAAACGAAACGATTTTAAAGCAGATCTGATAATTGATTAGTCTAAATATTACCTAAAGTGCAATTATACTTATGATTTACCACTTACAAATTCGTTGTTCAGGCTTCACAAATGAATTATTCTAAAATGACCATTATACCACCATATTTAAAAGAAGGCGACACCATTGGAATCGTTTGTCCTGCCGGATATATGCCTTTTGAAAAAGCAGAGACATGCATACAAACCCTTACTGCATGGGGATTTAAGGTAAGGCCAGGCAAAACACTGGGACATCAATTCAATTATTTTTCAGGTAGTGATGAAGAAAGATTACAGGATTTGCAACAGATGATGAATGATAAAAGCATTGATGCAATCCTTTGCGGACGAGGTGGATATGGAACCGGAAGAATAATAGATCAACTGGATTTTTCTGAATTTGCAAAACATCCCAAATGGATCATTGGTTTTAGTGATATTACTTTATTGCATTGTCATTTATTTTCCAATTATCGTATTGCTTCTTTGCATGCTCCAATGGCAGCGGCTTTTAATGATGGTGAATTTAAAAATCAATATATTGATAGTCTGCACAATGGTTTGTTAGGAAAGAAAGGAGAATATCAATGTGACGCTCATCCTTTTAATAATTACGGGAATGGATCAGGTATTTTAGTTGGGGGAAATTTATCACTTTTGGTTAACGCTATTGGCACTTCTTCTGAAATCAAAACAAAAAATAAAATTCTTTTTATAGAAGAAATTGGCGAATATATTTATGGAATTGATAGAATGATGTATCAATTAAAAAGAAGTGGAAAACTGGAGGATTTACAGGGCCTGATCTTCGGCACTTTTTCAGAAATGAAAGACACCACCATTCCTTTTGGAAAAACTACGGAGGAAGTGCTAAAAGATTTGATTTCAGAATACGATTATCCTGTTTGCTTTGGCTTTCCCGTTGGTCATGACAAAGAAAATTATGCATTGAAAATTGGTGTGAAATATTCACTGAACGTGCAAAACGATTTAGTGGAAATGAAAGAGGAATAAGAAATTGTTTTGTTGTATGAATCAGTAAACGAATAAATAATTAAATATCGTATTTCCCGATTCCTTTTCAAATTTAATCAAGAAGAAATTGTCCAAATCTAAAAAAAACACTCATGGTGGAGCAAAAATTTGATGTAGAACAATTTAATACGATCATTCAAAACAGGCGTAGTATTTATCCTTACCAGTTTGTAAAAGGCAAAAAAATTGCCGACGAAGTTATTTGGCAAATTCTTGAAAATGCCAACCGCGCACCGACGCACAAGCTTACAGAACCGTGGCGGTTCAAAGTTTTCAGTGGTGATGGCTTACAACATTTTGCAGATGTACAAACAGAAATTTATACCAAATTTGCAGGTGACAAATTCAAAGAAAAAAAACTTAAAAATCTAAGAGAATATCCTTTGATGTCTTCACATGTTATTGTGATCGGGATGAAAAGAGCCACGTCCGTAAATATTCCTGAAATAGAAGAAATTATTGCAGCTGCATGCGCTATTGAAAATATTTATTTATCCGTTAGTGCTTATCATCTTGGAGGATATTTATCTACTGGCGGGATTACATATCTTCCAGAAGCAAAATCGTATTTTAATTTCGATGAAAATGATAAAATAATTGGTATTTTTTATCTTGGTTGTGTTGATGCTATTGCAAACCCTTTATCCGGACGACAACCGGTAAAAGAAAAAGTAGAATGGATTACCAAGTAAGGTTTATCACAAAAAAAATTTGATTTTCAACAAGCAAATAAATAGTCTGAATTCTTACTCAAAAGAAGCAAGGTCCTTAAGCAGCGGCCATCTTCAAACATTGGTCTGAGCAATTTCTGCAGGCAACAGAGCACTGCTTACAATGTTCATTTTCATGCTTGCCGCATTCGATTGAACATTCATTACAAATATCGGCACAAATAATACAAACATCTTTGGAGCGTTCGCTTTCAAGGCTCATTAATTGAGCAGATAAATAACAGATCGCTGCGCATTCCATATCCAGTTGAATACACTTCGCGATCATTTTTACGTCATCTGCAGCTGCGCAACATGAGGCGCAATGATTGCAAAGAGAAGCGCACTTCATGCACGCTTCTATGCAAGGTTTGTATAAATTGTAACTGTGCATAAATTTTAGTTTTCAATGCCACAACAACAAATGTTCCATTATACAAACTGCACAATAGAAGCTGATTTTTTTGTCTCTTGATTTGAAAAAAATAGCGGAGTTATCGCTTATGTCCTGACACAGTAAATGCACAAATAGGGCGAAATTTTCTTCTTCCAATCTTTAAAAAATTAATGCCTCTTCTTTTTCATGAATTGGTATTTGACGGATAAAATCGTCATAAGATTCATCATGATCGCTGTAAACACCGTAAGCATCAAGACTGTAGCCGATAAGGCCGTCGTTTGCTTCGATTACATAGACGATCGCATTATCATCCGGGTTTGATTCTCCTTCAAACCGGTATGTGCGGATGATTTTTAAATCTTGAGGTTGATAGAACTTGTTGTTGGAAGCTGTAAAACCATTCGGAGTATTTTGAAATTCGTTGTCTCTTTTTTTCACACGCAGTTTTTCCAAAATGGAAGTAAGTGTAGTCATTTCTTTTTTCTCATCAGGTTTGAAATATGCCATGGGATAAGTTTAAAACAAACAAAGACAAATTACATACCGGAAATTGAAATGAAACGGAAACGAATTTCCAACTAGAGAATAGAAAATGAAAAACAATTATCCCATTTATTTTTTCGGTTACTGCAACCGCAGACGTTATAATAGAATCAACTTTGGGCTGAATCCTATAAGTTACCCAATAAAAAAGGGCAACCAATGATTGCCCTTTTAAAAAGTCTGTATTTAATTTATGGTTCTGCTACAATTTTTCCTCTCATGGTACCAAAATGACCTGGGAATGTGCAGATGAAATCATAAACTCCCGGATCAGGTAGAGTAAATGTAATTTGATCGGTTTGGCCAGGGCCTAATAATTTAGTATGAGCAATAACATCATCTGTCATTGATGGAGGAATGTGTTCTGTTTTTGCTGCAGGAATAGCTGCTTCTCCAAAAGCCTGAACATCTGTTCCTGGCCTTAATATTACTACATTATGAGACATAGCTGCTGCAGGTTGTTTGCCGATATTTTTAAAATCCAAAGTTACTTTTTGTCCTGCTTTTACTTTGAACAGCGTACGATCATATTTCATATCATCCATGCCATCCAGTTTTATATGGTCAGAAACAGCTACAGTATCTATTCCTGGAATATCGGCTCCCGGCTTTTCATCGGTAGTAGCTGACGAGCTGCTTGTGCTTGTGGTGTCAGCTGACGTGGTGTTGTTGTTCTCATTTGATCCGTTGCCTCCGCACGAAGCCAGAAATAATAAAGCTGCCGCAGCGGGTACAAAAAATAGTCTTTTCATGTCTTTGTTTTTATGGTTATTTAAAGAAAATGCAAAATTAAGGCTTATGAGACTACTAAAAATATTTTTGAGTAACTTTACTCCATTATGCACAAATTATTCCCGATATAGTAATCCCCTGTATTTTAAAAGATTGGTTAAGATTTAATAAACTTATTCCAGATTTCAAAAAAATGTTTACTTTTGCAATCCTTTAAATTTCGGTACGTGTCAAATGTAGTAAATAATACCGGTTTTAAAGCTCTCTCATTTTAAAATATTTTAATCAAAATATGCCTTCAACTAAAGTAGCTCCAGCACAAAGAATCAGTTTTGGAAAAATTGAACATTTGGCGGAAACTCCCGATCTATTA
>JAICYZ010000204.1 GCA_025933935.1 Chitinophagaceae bacterium | reverse complement strand
GCTAACCGGCGTGATGACTAAAAATAATGGCGATTTTAATTTTACCGGCGTGCCGGTAATGGGAAAGCTGCAATTGCGCGTTAGCAACAGCGGTTTTAAAACCCTTATAGAAGATGTGTCATTTAAACCAGGTCCCGGATTTTCAACTGATAAAGATCTTGGAAATTTAAAGCTGGAAACAGATACAAAGGTATTGGCAGGAGTAACGATTGTTGGTTCGGCTCCGGCTTTAAAAATGGATATCGATAAAAAAGTTTTTAATGTAGAAAAGAACATTGTAAGTGCCGGTGGAACTGCAGTAGATGTAATGCGCAACGTGCCTTCTGTGCAGGTTGATATTGATGGAAACGTAAAATTGAGAAATGCAACTCCACAAATCTATGTAGATGGTCGTCCGACCACTTTAACCCTCGATCAGATACCAGCCGATGCCATTCAGAGCGTGGAAGTTATCACCAATCCTTCTGCCAAATACGACGCTTCAGGTGGAAATGCAGGCATATTAAATATTGTTTTGAAAAAGAACAAAGCCAGTGGCTACAATGGAAATATATCTGCCGGAGTTGACAGCCGGGGAGCGATAAACGGAGGCGCTAATTTTAATGTAAGACAAAATAAATTCAACTTTTCAGCCGCCGGAATGTTGCACGAAATAAAAGGCAATACCACCGGAACTACTGACCGTACCAATCTCGGCGATACTCTGACAAAAGTTTCCCAAACAGACATCAGTAAAATGAACGGAGCATTCGTTTTTGGTAAATTAGGACTTGATTATTATGTGACCAACCGCGCTACTATTTCTCTGGGAGTGATTAAAGTGCATGGAAAATTTGATCCGAATGAAACCATTCATTCCACTACTGATAGCCTTTTAAATAGTGCAGTAAAAAGTGCCAATAGCGTTCGCTATACTTCCGGTTCCAGAACTTTTGATGCAAACGGGTTGCAGTTGGATTATGTTTATAATTTTCCAAAAGATGGAGAACAACTGACTGCCAACGGCAATTATTTTTCAGGAGCAAATGATGGAACTTCTTTATATACCACTAATTATTTGAATGGCAATTCCATTGGTGGTACACAACTTCAACAGGTTTCCAACGATGGTAAAATTAAATTTCTCACCATGCAAACCGATTATGCGTTACCTTTTGGCAAACAAAAACAATCGAAACTCGAAGCAGGGCTTAGATTTCAACAACACCAGATCTCACAGAACAATGATAATTTTTCCGGAACCAACACTGCAAACCTTGTAAAAATTCCAGCGGGCACCAACGATTATAAAAGTACCGACAATGTTTTTGCAGCCTACGCAAGCGTGAAAAGCAGCATTAAGAATTTTGGATACGAGGTGGGTGTAAGAGCAGAAAGTTCGAATTATAATGGTGAACTGACCACAACTGCAGAAAAATTCAGCAACAAATACCCGGTAAGTTTGTTCCCGTCTTTATTCCTGAGCCAGAAATTAAAAAACAACCAGGAATTGCAATTCAGCGCCACACGCCGGATTAACAGGCCAAACTTTTTTCAGTTAATTCCTTTTACTGACTATACAGATAGTTTAAATATTACCCGGGGTAATCCTGCGCTTGTACCGGAATTTACGAATTCATTTGAGATGAGTTACAGCAAGACTTTCAAAGGTGGGAATAATTTGCTCGGCTCCATTTACTACAAACATTCTAACAACCTGATCACCCGTTATCTTAGTCCTGGAACAAATCCATTTACCGGAAAAAGCGATATTATCAATACTTACATCAATGCCAATTCCAGTTATTCTTACGGGGCGGAAGTAACTTCGATTAACAAGCTGACCAAATGGTGGGATTTGACAACGAATATAAACATTTACCAGTCCAAGATCAATACTTCCAATATTCCCGGAAGCGTTTCACAGGATGCGATGGTGAGTTGGTTTGGAAAATTGAACAGCAACTTTAAACTGCCTGCAAACTTTAGTATCCAATTGTCTGGTGATTATCAAAGCAAAACAAATTTGCCGATCAATAACAGCCAGGGTGGCCCGGGAAGTGGTGGACCTTTTGGCCAGGCACAAAGTTCTTCACAGGGTTATATCAAATCCTTCTGGGGTACTGACATTGCTGTTAAGAAAAGCTTCTTAAAAAACAATGCAGCTTCATTGAGCGTAAGCATGAATGATATTTTCCGTACACGCATTCAGGATCAATATTCCGAAAGCCCTTATTTTATACAAAATTACAGCCGTTTAAATAATCCGCAGATTGTTCGGGTGAACTTTACCTATCACTTCGGAAAGATGGATGTCAACTTATTCAAACGTCAGAATACAAAAGCAAATGCAGCCCAGGATGTGATGCAAATGGCGCAATAACTGTGAAGATTTTAAAAGCAGAACAGGAAGAAAGATTTTACACGTAATTTGAGTCAGTGTAAAATCTTTCTTTTTTTTATATAGTTATGATAAAATTGCAGCGTTTCATAAAACCAGTATACCTGTTTAATCGTTATCTTTATTTGTATCAAAATGCCTTTTGTTGATGAATTCTAAAAACGGAAAAAGAATGAATTTGATTACGAAACATGGATAGAAAAGGGAGATGGAGGAAGAATTTATTCTTTTGAAATAAAAGGCAGACATGGTTGGAAAGCATTGTATTTAAAAGAAGTTAATAGCCAGGAAATAACTTTGAAGTTGTGGCAGGAGGTATATGATGAGAAGAATGTTTTAAGAGAAATTCACGAAAAATATCCTGTTGATAAGGGGCATAAAAAATTATAAACATGATTACAAAAAAAACTATAGCCGATAGATTGTTAGCTTACCTGAAGCATCAGATTTCTTTGACACAATTAACAGATTGGGCAGAACAATCTCTTAATGATTCTTCTTATGAAGATGACGATTCCCATACAATTCGAAATGTCTTAGCTCAACTTGGATTAGCAGATGTAAAATCATTTGGCCTTGAGTGGAAAGATTGCGAAGAGATAATGAAAAAATTAGGATTTAAACTGGAAGTAAATGCTTTGGAAATTGCATAAGGCTACCTTTTTCGCACAATAACATTTCCCTCTTTAAAATATTTTCCCACAACCGGCATTCTCTGAAACTCTTTCCATTCCACATTCAGGATAAACCACACATACAACAGCAGCAATATTGTAGCGGAAACAAAATTAAAAAGTGTGTTGATGAAGAAATGCGTTAACGCGCGGTGAACAAAAAATAACAGCACGACAATCACGATATAAGCACAAAGTTTTTTCCATGCATAAGGAATCCGGTAATCTTTTTGTCCCCAGACAAATGAAATAACCATCATGCTGAAATAACATAAAAATGTAGCCCAGGCGCAAGCCATATAGCCAAAATAAGGAATAAAAATAAAATTAATAAGCAGGGTTAATACTGCACCAATTAGCGTAATATAGGCTCCTGCAATTGTCTTATGCGTTAGTTTATACCAGATAGAAAGGTTATAATAAATTCCCAGGAACATATTTGCCAAAAGCAGGATAGGAACCACTTTCAGGCCTGTCCAATAGATTTTAAGTTTTACCGGATCAGTGCTTAGAAAATATTTCCAGATGTCGATATACAAAGCAACCACCAGGAACATTACCGTGATGGTAATCACAAAAAACTTCATCACCCTTGCGTACACTTTTTGTGGATTCTGGCCTTCTGCTTGTTTAAAGAAAAACGGTTCTGCTCCCATGCGGAATGCCTGGATAAATAAAGTGATCAGGATGGATAATTTGTAACAAGCCGAATAGATCGCCACCTGGTCTTTTGCGGCTGTAATATTATCTCCAACCGGCGCAAGCCAGGAAAGCATAATCCGATCGAAAGTTTCATTGATCATTCCTCCAAAGCCGGCGATGATAAGCGGCATTGAATAGATCATCATCGTTGTCCAAACTTTTTTGTTGAATTTGAACCTGAAAGAGAAAAACTCTTTATACAGAAAAGCAAAAGCAAAAAAGGATCCCAGCAAATTGGCGATCATATAATAACCAACTCCGTATTCTGGTTTGTAAAACGTGCCAAAAAATCCATTGGGAGATTCTTTAGCAAGCCGTGGACAAATGGATAATAAAAAATAGATGGCAAAAATCTGCAAAACAATGCTTGAAATGCGTATGAGCGCATATTTTCTCGGCCTTTGATCCAAACGAAGTTTCGCATAAGGCAACGTGCATAACGTATCCAGCGCAATGATCAATGCGGCATAAGTAATAAACTCCGGATGATCATCTATCCTTAAAAAATGAGCGATAGAAGATCTTGAAATAACCAAAAGGGCTGTCAGTAAAAACGTGCTGCAAAGAATTGATATAATGGCAGTATTATAGATGTCTTTTTTGTATTCGGCTTTTGTGGCAAATCTGAAATAAGCCGTTTCGATCCCGTAAGTAAAAATAACATTAAGAAACGGAATCGCAGCGTACATGAGGCTCATGTCGCCATATCTCGCAACAGATAATTTAGAAGTAAGATAAGGGGTAAGCAGGTAAATTAAAAACCGTCCAACAATGGAGCTAACGCCATACCACATCGTTTGCCCTGCTAATTTTTTTATACTGCTCAAAAAATATTTGGTTTAAAAAGAGGCAAATTTAATCGTATAAAATTGAAAACAGGAATACGGGTTATTTCTTGCTTTGCTGAATCACTTTTTCTTTTATTCAGACAAATCCCTCACTTTTTTTCTTCCTGCTTTTATGATCCCTTTTTCTTTTTTCTTTTTTATTCTTTTTGCTTTTGATGCTTTCGTAGGTTTGGTAGGCTTGCGTTTTTTTGTTTTTATGAGAGCATTTGCAATCAGTAAATGCATTTTTACAATCACATCTTCTTTATTACCCAATTGCGTTCTTTCTTTCTGGCTTTTTACCAGCAGGTAGCCATCTTTGGTAATTTTATTTGCCAGCTTTTCAAGAATCATTTCCTTTTGCTTGTCTGTCAGTATTTCTGAAGAGGCTACATGAAAAGATCCTTCAACCATTGTTTCCACTTTATTCACATTCTGGCCGCCCGCACCACCGCTGCGCGCTGTCTTAAATCTTATTTCGTTCAAAACATTTACCATTGAATAAAAGTACAAATTCGCAGGCAAGGTGGCAACCCTTTAACCTGATTTTACTTTTTCAAATATATTTAGCAAAGCCTGGCAACCTTTTAGTGCACAGTTCATTCCAATTAATTCGTAATTTGTACCGGTAATTTTTATAAGACGGAAAAAAAATCCATTTTTGCATATAACCCATTCCTAAATGAAGTTAAAAGAAATATACCCCTCCCTATGCGAAAGAAAACAAAAAGGTAGAAAATCTTTTGCTGTTTTGATTGATCCCGATAAAGTAAATGATGAAAGAATGGAACAACTAATCCGCCTGGCAGTTGCAGCAAAAGTTGATTATTTTTTGGTGGGAGGAAGCCTGGTAATTTCAAACTATTTGGACGAATGTGTTCAGTTTATTAAAAGAAATTGTTCTATTCCTGTTATTCTTTTTCCCGGAAGTTCCACACAGGTTTCAAAATATGCAGATGCGCTGCTTTACCTTTCTCTCATCAGCGGCAGAAATCCGGAATTATTGATCGGTCAGCATGTAGTAAGCGCTCCGGCTATCAAACAAAGCGGCCTCGAAATAATGAGTACCGGCTACATGGTGATAGATGGGGGCGCGCCAACAACCGTTTCGTATATTTCCAACGCAGCTCCATTGCCTGCTGATAAAAATGAAATCGCCATGTGCACAGCAATGGCTGGGGAAATGCTGGGAATGAAATTAATCTACATGGATGCCGGAAGTGGCGCCAAAAGGGCCATTACAGAAAGCATGATCCAACTGGTTGCCCATGCAATCGAAGTTCCATTAATTATAGGCGGCGGCATCACCGATCCTGAAAAAGCTTATCTGAACTGCAAAGCCGGCGCTGATGTCATTGTCGTTGGCAACGCCATAGAAAAAGATGAATCACTGATTATGGAAATGGCTTCTGCGGTGCATTCGGTGCCTGTGAAAGTGGGGTAGCTATCCAGATATTGCTATTATTCACGCAAACAGGAATGCAAACTATGTCAAAAATAGATTGTTAATTTTCTCTTTATCTAACTTTTTCATCTGACACTTCTAAAAGAACCAGAATTCTGATTATTTGTTCGTTTGTTGCCAAAAACATTTCATACAAAAACGGGAAAGGCTTATAACCTTTCCCGCTTTCTTTTTATATCTATAATAAACTACTTATTGCTGCATCGCAGGTGGCATATCAGTCTGGTTACCCTGATCGTTCATATTTTTGCGTTTGAAAAGAGAAAAATCTGCTTTACCAAATCGCCAGCTAAGGTTCACTCTTACCCTTTGAGGATCACGTTGCCTTTCTATATCCTGTACAGAATAAATCTTGTTTGACAAATTTGATTCTGAGTGAATTTTTGTAATCCTGGTGCGGAAAATATCATTCATGCTTACTGAAAGTGATAGTGATTTGTCTTTCAGAAAATCCTTTTTCAGCGCTGCGTCAAATCCATAAATTGGTAAGGAGTATCCGTTGGCGGTCGAAAGATTTCCGCCACCCCAATGTCCGCCTCCACCACCGCCTCTTCCGGGAGGTAAAATGGTTTTGCTGGTATAATCTCCGGTAATTTGAAAGCTAATATTTGAAGGCAGTTTGAATGTACTGTTTATCTTGCCAAACCAGCTCCACTTTTGATTGGTAAGGTTGTCTCCACCAAGATTACTTCCATTAATTTTTGAGTTATACAGGTTCACGTTCGTCGTTAAATCCCACCATGAAGCCAGTTTGTTCACTGATGTTACTTCCAATCCATAAGCCTCGGAACTATTTGCATTTACATAAGAAGAAATAAATACGGAATCGTTATAGGCAGGATTTGGATTTTTAGCCCAATATTGATACCGGGAAATCAGGTTGTTGGTTCCGCGGTAATATGCTGTTGCGATAATATTATTACCGTTTTTGAAGTTCACATCGTATGAAAGT
>JAICYZ010000426.1 GCA_025933935.1 Chitinophagaceae bacterium | reverse complement strand
ATCAGTCAACTTCTTTTTTTATATTATCGAATCAATGCCTAAGAAAAATAGTTAACCTCGATGAAAACTAAGCCGAAAGGCTGTAAATTTCTTCCTGATTAAAAACCCCCAGGAATAAATTAATAAAAGAGGCTGTCTCAAAAGGATAGCCTCTTTTTTTATTTTCCGAGATTTATTCACAATTCAAGGATAAGTATGTAGATAAATTTTGTGAGGGACTTATGCAATGATGTGGAGTAAAAATTTGTCTTAGTAATATGGCAAAACGTAAACTCAGCATAGCTTTCAAAGCCTACTCGCAACAGCAGGCAATGCTGCTTCCGCCTTCACTGGATGAACTGATAAAGCCTAACCACCCGGTAAGAATCGTAAATCAGGTACTCGATAAAGTAGATATCGATCCCCTGATCAAAAAATATAAAGGTGGCGGCGCCAGCAGTTTTCATCCACGGATGTTACTTAAAGTATTAGTGTACGCCTACATAAACAATACCTACAGCAGCCGCAAGATAGAAGCAGCCTTAAAAGAAAACATTCATTACATGTGGCTCAGCGGCATGAACACACCTGACCACAATACCATCAACCGCTTTAGAAGTGAGCGTTTGAAAGAAGTACTCAGACAGGTATTTACACAAGTAGTGCTTTTACTTGCAGAAGAAGGATTGCTCAATATAAAATCACTTTATACAGACGGCACAAAAATAGAAGCCAACGCTAACCGCTACACCTTTGTTTGGGGTAATGCCATCAAGACTTCCAAAGAAAGAATCAAAAAGCAACTCGATGAACTGTGGCAATATGCACAAAATGTGGCAGCAGCAGAAATGCCTGATAATGAGCCAACAGATTTTAAGAAGATAGATGCTGAAAAAGTGGAACAAACCATTGAACAAATAGATGAGGTACTCAGGGATAAACCGGTAAGCAAACAAATAAAGCAAAAATTAAACTATGCCAAAAAGAACTGGCCGAAAAATCTTAAAAAATATGCAGAGCAGGAAAAGATATTAAATGGAAGAAACAGTTTTAGCAAAACGGATACTGAGGCAAGCTTCATGCGCATGAAAGAAGATCACATGCTCAACGGGCAGCTAAAACCAGGCTATAATTTTCAGATATCTACCAACAATCAATACATTGTAAACTACTCACTGCACTCTACAACTGCTGATACTACTACCTTACAGGAACATACCGAAATATATAAACAACAATATCAACATCTGCCCGAAACGATCACTGCTGATGCAGGCTATGGTTCAGAAGAAAATTATCAGTACCTCAAAGACAACAATATTGAAAATTATGTGAAGTACAATTATTTTGATAAAGAGCAAAGCAGCAAAGCTGATAAAAAATATCCATTTAAAACAGATACACTTTATTACAATAGTGAAAAGGATTTTTATATTTGCCCAATGGGCCAAAGAATGCAAAACATTGGCTCTCATCAAACAAAAACCAGAACCGGATTTACACAAACGATTACCCGCTATCAGGCTCAAAACTGCAACGGCTGTCCGTTAAGATCTATCTGTCACAAGGCCAAAGGCAACAGAATAATAGAGGTGAATCATGCGCTAAAAAAATACAAGCAGCAAGTAAAAGAAAAACTGAACAGTGAGCAAGGCATTTATCATCGAAAAAAGCGGCCTTGCGATGTAGAACCTGTATTTGGCAACATTAAAAACAACCACCACTTCAAACGCTTTATGCTTCGCGGCAGATCAAAAGTGGAAATTGAAGCAGGATTACTGGCTTTGGCTCACAATCTTAGAAAGAAGGTGGCTTAAAAACGCCATTTTTAATCTCTTTTCTCCATTTTCCACTTTATTTATATATCAGAAAAAGGGCAAAGGCTCAAAAAAGTCTGAAAATATTTTTTCAATAACATTTTTCCAAAAAAGTAAGAATAAAAAAACCGCCTCAAATTTTTGATTTTGAGACGGCTTCTTTTTTGTTTGTTGAGAGCTTATTTCGTGGTGCTGCTCTTTTTTTGTTTTTATAATTTTAACAGCTGTTGTATTGCAGAAGTAAAATAAAATTTCTTCGAATTTATTGCTTTACTGTATTTTTATTGAAGTAGTATCTTATT
>JAICYZ010000075.1 GCA_025933935.1 Chitinophagaceae bacterium | reverse complement strand
GTAAAGTTCACCCTGCCATTATTTTCAAAGTTATTCACAAAATGAGAGTTATTAACACCCCCTAAGAACCCCCATATAATAATAATATTAATATGATTTAAAGAATAAGAATTACTTAATTTCAATCCAAAGGTTTACTGCGAATTATCATTTTTCTTCTTGCAGGAATTCAGAAAGTTGCTGAATTTTATCGGTTCCGATCAAATCTACTCCTAGATTCATTTGTGTACGCCATGAATTTCCATTATCCGGCGCAGCCCAAAACCGGATTTTTTTTCCGGCATGATGTACGCTGTCAATAACATGAAGCAATGTGTCTTTATCTTTTGGGGGAAGTGCTCCTTCTCCATTCCACTTTGAATATCTTTCAAACGAAAGGCTTACCAATCCAACTCTTTTCCACTGGTCGGGCGAGTGAAACAATTTCAAATCGTCATCAAAAAAAATATAGCCGGGATAATTTTTGTATTCATCTGGAGGCGGTCTTTCTCCACTGATGAGAATCGTTACCGGTTTGCTGCTATCTTTCTCAGAAACCAGATATTTTTTCAATGGTTCTAATTCCTTCATGAGAAGCTGTAAGCTTTCTTTATAATTCTCTTTTATGTCAATCAATAAATTCACTTTCCGGTTAGGATTCTTTTGTAGTTCCTGTAAAAGCGGCTTGATATAAAGACTTTCCAAAGTGCGTTGTGGCAGAATTTCTTTCTTGCTATGCGCGACAATTAAGACGCCATTCACCGGAAATACATCTGCTTCAATTGATCCAAATCCCGCATTGAAAGCAGTATAAAACGGTACCGGATGCTCGTAATCATTATGAGCGTGTGCATCTGCAACCGTATAAATTTTTTGGCTAAAAGCACTTAAGAAAAAGCACGTACAAAAAAGAAAAACAACCAACTTTTTCTTTGGATGATTACGCAGTGAACCCATAAATAAATCAGTTTTTTAATTTGCAAAAATTTAGACCCTTCCCATAGCAGGATCAGTAAAACTTTCTTTCCCGGTTTCAACATGTCCGGCATAACGTCGTTCAAAATGATCAAACCCTTTTATGAACACACTGAAATCGTACCATCCAAAACTTTTATTTAAATTTAAAATTAACCCATGACCATTGCCATTACCAGCAGCGTTTGCGCTCAATATTTTTTTGATCGGTTTGTTTTTGTAAGCGTTGTCGCGAATTTCTATTTGATAAGATTGCTGATTCAATATTTTCAAATCGAGATTACCACTTAGTGTTTTAAGCAGTTTTTCCGGCCTTTCATATTCGCAAACGATTGATAAATCCGGATCATTTGCCGTGCCGGAAAGCTCCCTGAAAAAACCATTTGGGCCATATATTCTTAGATGATAGACGGCGTTTTCAAATGACGCAATGGGGAAGGACTCTGCAAGGTTACTTCCAGCTGTTACTGCATAAGACCGGCTTCCAACATTTTCAAAAGTCCCTTTGCTGGCATATTTCCCTGGAAATAAAACATTAAATGGCGAACCGGAAGTGCTCTTTCCAAAAATTTCATTCTTTGCTGAAAAAACTAATTCAAGGTTCTGTTTATCGTCACTTAATTTTCCATCAGCATAAAGCTGGTAAGGCAAAGCGCAGGATGGTTTCACCCCGGGTTCCTGTTGTGGCAAAATAGAAGAGGAAAGGGGATTTTCATTTACCTGGTTTATTTCTTCTTTAGATAATTGTTTAAAATCTAAAGCGTCTTTTTGAAATTTCGCATTGTATATTTTTTCGATAAAAGGTTTTTTATCAAGAAAAGAAATATCTGACACCCCTTCTCCATTATATGATTTAAAAGCAGCAGTGAGATCGCCTGTAATTGCGCGCCGCCAGTCACTAATATTTTTTTCTGTTACATCTTTCCCGTATTTCTTTTTCAGGAAAACTTCAAGGAATTGCAAAATTGAAGTGTGATCAAAGACCTGTGAACATACCTGCCCTCCCCTGCTCCAAGGCGATGCAATAAGCAAAGGCACCCGAAAGCCGAGTCCAATCGGGCCTCCACGCGCTTCTCTTTTTGGAATTCCTTCTTTTAATTCATTTTCCAAACGTACATACTCTACGTTGGTATTGATACCTGCAGAACATTTGCCAGTTGCCGCATTTTCCGGATCAGGAGCAACGAATGGAAGTACGTGATCAAAATAACCGTCATTTTCATCAAAGTTCACAATAAAGATCGTCTTCTTCCATACTTCCGGATTTTTTGTAAGAATATTCAATATTTCCGAAACATATAACGACCCATACCACGGTGCACTGGGATGATCTGAAAGATTCTGAGCACTTGCGAGCCAGGAAACAGTTGGCAATTTTCCGGATTCAACATCTTTACGAAACTGGTATAAAACGTCTCCCTTTGGAATGTTAAGCTCGCGTTTTTCGCCTTTGTCATTATAGGTTAGATCAGTAAGATTGTGATAATCCGGATCATTTGAATTATCGCTAAAGGCTCTTTGAAATAAGTTTTTTTCTTTCGCGGTTAATTTATTGTAACTGTCCTGCGTGTATGCTGATAAATCTTTTTTAGCGCCTTCAAGTACTTCTTTCTTCTTTGCAACCGCCGCCTGTGCTTTTGTCAGCGCATCTCCGCTTAAAGCTGTGGATTGGATTTTGTCTTCCAGTTCTTTTATTTGGTCGGGAAGCGATTCCACCTGCTTTTGCAGGCTTTGAATATAACGCGGAGAAAATTTCACGTTATAACTGGCAAACCATTCTAAAGGATTACAGCCAAAATTAGAAAGCCACGCCCGCTCATCGCCGGTAAAACCACCGCCGCAGTCAATATCGTTCTGGTAAAATTTCCAGGAAATCCCGTTCGCTTCGAGGCGTTCAGGAAAGGTATCAAAACGCAAAACGCCCCATCTGTCATTACTCAAATTTCTCATTATGGCTTTGGCATCTTTTGTCTGCGCTTCCTTTACAGTTCCTGCCCACAAAAACAGCCGGTTGGGATTGGTGCTTGTCATTGCAGAGCAAAAGTTTTGGTCGCAAACGGTAAAGGCATCCGCCATTGCGTAATAAAAAGGAATATCCTCCCGTGAATAATAACCCATCGTTAATGGAACATCTGTGTATCTTTTATCCCTCACGCGTTTCGACGGAAGCCAGTTATCATACTTTCCGTCATTCCAGGCATCCACCTGGCTTCCACGCGAATGTGGCGTAGAGCCCATCCAGGTCGCCCTTGTATTTCGAATGTCAAAACGAAATGGAATGTAGGTTTGGCCAGCCTCGTTCGTTTGCATCCACACTAAATTCTTATCGGGCAAAGTAATCGCACGCGGATCATTGAAACCGCGGACACCTTTCAGCGTACCAAAACAATGATCAAAGGATCGGTTTTCCTGCATCAGGATTACAATATGCTCCGCATCGAGGTAAGTGCTTCCTTTTTCCGGATTGATAGCCATTGCGCGCTGAATGGATTCCGGAAACATGTATGATAAACCGGTTGCGCTTGAAAGCAGGATCGCTTTTTTAAGAAAATCTCTTCTTGTGTCCACTGGTTTTTACAATTTTATTTAGGATTTTAGAACGGGATCGTCACAACTTTAGCACGGCGAAAACAGGAAAATGATCGGAAGGATATTTTCCATGATACGTATCGGTAAGTATTCCCCACTTTTGTACCGTAAACTGTTTGGTAACAAAAATATGATCAATAATTTCATCGCTTTTTACTGTAGAACCGAAGCCATTGAACGACCCGTTAATTGTGTAGGGATTTTTAGCTTCTTTATAAGTATCTTTTAAAATCCCTGAATTGGCAATCGTTTTATACCATTCCGACTCGTTGCCACCATTCATATCACCCATAAAAATTACCGGTTGCGTTCCTGCAATTGTTTTTATTTCTTTTAAAATTAATTTGCTGCTTTCATTTCTTGCCAGGTCTTTTTGATAATCATAATGCGTATTGAAGACATAAAATTTCTTTTTTGATTTTTTATCCTGCAATAAAACCCAGGAGCAGATGCGGTTGCAGCACGTAGCATCCCATCCGAGTGAAGGTTTATCAGGAGTCTGCGATAACCAGAAATCTCCATGAGCAAGAAGCTGAAACTTATCTTTTTTAAAGAAAATTTCGGAATGTTCTCCCGCATGTTTTCCATCATCTCTTCCGATCCCATAATAATCATATCCAGGAAGTTTGTTGCTGATATCCTGTATCTGGTGATAAAGACATTCCTGCGTACCGAAAATATCAAAATCATGAAATTGTATCAATGCCGCTATTACCGGGTAGCGCTGTTTCCATCCATTGCCATGCGTTGAATCTTCGCTATTGTTGTCATTACGCATATTGTATGTTGCAACATTGATTGTTTGAGCGTTTACAGAAATCATCGAAGAAATGAGTAAAGCAACAAATAATAGCCTTTTTAATTTCATAATAATCTTTAAAGTTATAGATTACTTACCAACCCGGATTCTGGCCAAGTTTTGGATTCTTCAATAAAGCCGATTCAGGAATAGGATAAAAGTACATGTTGTCACTCCAAACGCGAGGTGAATTATTCAGCCAGGTAAGTTCTCCATAAGTTCCATGCTTTAATTGTTCAGGATTTACTTTTCCTCCGATCGTCGGAGCAATATTTACATAAGTAACTCCTTTTACCGGGTTAGCTGGCGTGCTTTCAACAAAAGAAACATCAGGAGTTCCGTTCTGATCCAGATCCATAAGAGTATTAATGGCCGGTACATAAATTCCATTCCATTCCTGTGTCAGCAGTTGACCTTTTTTCCATCTGACCAGGTCATAAAAGCGAAATCCTTCAAATACCAGTTCAATACTTCTATCTCTTCTGATTTCCAGAAGCACCGGATCAGAAATATCCGGGAAATAATTCGCTTGCAAATAAGGATCAACTACTGTCGGTAATGTAGTTAAGCCACCTGTAATGCCGGCTCTTGCACGCAAAGCGCCAATTGTGTTTGCCCAATCCTGATCGGTTATTGTTCCCAGCTCGGCTTTGGCTTCAGCATAATTCAGGAGCACTTCTGCATAGCGGATAACCGGTACTGAATTGGTACTGATAGTTCCCTGGTCATATTGTTGATCATCCAAACTGTATTTTATAGGCATGTATCCGGTATAGGTATAGGAAAATTCGGGTGGCGCAGACACTACAGAGCCACCATTGATCCTGGTATATCCAGGTGTGCGAATTGTTTGCTGAAGACGCAGATCCCTGTTTTGAGTTTCGACCGGAAATGTCATGGTATCATGACCTGCAATGTTAGTGAAAGGCGTGCCGTCAATATTCAGATACGTGTTCACAAAAGTTCTGTCAAGACTAAGCCGATTGCCATATGTAGCGCTTGTCCAATACCAGTTTGCATCGCTGAACACTCCCTGATTTGGATCTGTCACATCTATCAGAATATCTTCCGAAGTAACAGGAGCTGTACTGATAAATAACTGCCGATAAGATTTACCTGCACCCCCGGCCTGGTTCAAACTAAATTTTCCTGATGCCATTACCTGTTGTGCTGCATCTGCTGCTTCTGTTAACCAATCTGTAGCATTTGGCAGATTTAATTCCGTATGGTACTTTCTAAATGTTCCTTCAAATAAACATATTCTCGATTTCATCGCATAAGCGACCCATTTGGTGATCATACTGCGGCTTGGATCGTCGGCGACTGTAATATTCGCACAAGCATAGTTAAGATCAGCTAAAACGGAATCCATTACAAGCGTGCGCGGGTCACGTGGTTTATACAATAATGTTGAATCATCCACAGCCAGCGGGCTGCTGTACCAGGGGACATCCCCAAATCTTTGCACCATTTGGAAATACCAGAAGGCGCGGAAAAACCGTGCAATTCCATTATAATTATTTCTCACCACATCAGAAATTGCCGGATTGTTATTGTTGACGAGAAAATAATTGATATTCCTCAATGCGGACCAATTCCATCCGGAACTCTGCGTTGCATTATAAACGTTGGGCCGTAAATAATCCGGCACATCCGTTCTTGCCGCGAAATCACTCATCGCATCACCGCGCATAATCGTTCCTGCATCGGGAATGATGCTATAAAACGAATTTGTATATAAGGCTAGACCAGCTTCATTGCTAAATACGGCATCTTTTGTAGCCGTTGCTCTTGGAGCCTGATCGAGAACTTTTTTACAGGCTGCAAAAGGAAGACAGCATGCTATCAATAAATAAATAGTTATATTTTTCGTGGTCATAATTATTTTTTTAGATAATCAAAAGGTAATGTTTAAGCCAAGAGTTACACTTTTCAGCATCGGATAATTTTGTGCGTCGCCGTTTGTACCGTTGGTTAGAACCCGGTCTGATCCATCGATACTTTCCGGATCAAAATTGTGTTTTGTAATCTTGAACATCGGCGATGTCACCCACAAATTTTCACCTGAAATATAAATACTGGCATTGCTCATCTTTATTTTTGAAATCAGCTTTTGAGGCAGGTTATAACCAAACTGAATGCTTTTCAGCCTCAAATAAGCAGCATTTTGCAAGTATTTTGTTTGTGGAACGCTCAATTCACGATCGCCGGACAAAGCAACGTAGCCCCTGTATCTTGGCCAGTAAGCATTGGGATTATCTTCAGTCCAGATATTACCCAGTTGCGATTTTAAAAGCGCGTTATACGGACGGTTGTATTGTCCCCAGAAAGCGTCTGCTTCCGGGCTTGGATACCAATCTGTTCTTCCTCTGCCCTGGAAAAATGCTGCGAAGAAGAAATTGTTCCAATCTGCATTCACGCCAAAGCCATAGGTATAACGCGGGGTCTCATTTCCAATGATGACCATGTCACCGGGATCACTCACTGTTTGGTTACCGTGGCTGATGACACCGTCTTTATTCAGATCGGCATATTTTATATCGCCCGGCAACCACACAGATGAATTGTTACTGATATTTTTATTCATCGCAGCAGCCTGGCTGACATTATCTGCTGTCCAATATCCTTCTGTAACATACCCCCATATTTCTCCCAACTTTTCACCTACATAATAATCACTCAGATTTTTATTTGGATTATTGTATTTAGTCACCACCGCCTGGTAATGCGCTGCATTTAGGGTGACACCGTAATTGAAAGGTTTTGATCCTGCATTAAACTGATCCTGCCAGCTTAACGTCATTTCCCACCCGGTTGTTTTCAGATCAGCATAATTACCTTTGGGAACCGCAGCTCCAAACACATCCGGCAATGTTGGGCCTACCGTGAACATATTGGTCGTTTTCCTGTTATAAACGTCTCCGGTAAATGCCAGCCGGTTTTCAAGAAAACTAATATCGGCACCCAGGTCTTTAGTAGTAGATGTTTCCCATGTTAATCCATTCGGAATTACACCGGGTGCGCTGGTTACCTGTGGTCGTTGACCATTTAAAACCCTGCCGGATTGCGATATTGCAAGTTGTTCAAGGAAAGTATAAGAATTGATGTTACCATTTCCTAATGAACCGTAAGACGCTCTTATCTTCACATCAGAAATGGCCTTCGGCGATACATGCCAAAAGCTTTCTTTAGACAACCTCCATCCCGCTGAAACTGAAGGGAAAAATCCGAATTGCTGATCCTCAGGAAATTTAGAGGATCCGTCATAACGTCCATTTACTTCGAGTAAATATTTGTCTCTGAAATCGTAATTAAATCTGAAAAAGCCGCCTAAAATATCCCATTGCTCCCAGCCTCCGGTGGTTGAAACCGATTGTCCGAGGGCAAGACTTATATCCTGTGCATCCGGAAATATGAGTCCGTTTCTCTGTTCCTGGATCTTTTTGAAAACAGATTGTTCGAAATTGTATCCGAGCAATGCTTTGAAATGATGATCTTCACCAAAAGTGTTTGAATACTCCCCGTAAAGGTTGGCAGCTAAATAGCTCGTTTTAATATATTGTTCCTGCAAATCATTCGTATTCGTTCCTACGTAATTTATGATACCGGGTTTCGTACTGTAGGGCACAGGCACTCGTTTTTGAGTACGGTTGTTATTTGTTCCCTGGAAAGTAAAATCACCATTTATTTTCAGCTTGTTATTGAAAAAACGGGCAATAAAGCTGGTTGTGTTGCGGATTAAATTCGTTGTAGTGTCTATTCCATTCTTTCCATAATAAAAATCTCCTACTGTATATGCGGCAGAATAAGTAAGCGTGCCATCCGGATTAAGCAATGGCGCTGAAGTATGGGCTTCGTCTGACATATTCCTCCATATTGCTCCGCCTTCGCCCACATTTAGCGGATTGTGATATGTGACATTTGAATACGAAGTGTTATTATCGATTTCAAGCCATTTTGACACCTGCACTGACCCTTTCGCCCTGAAGTTGTACATCCGATAATTGTCGGAATTATAACGAAATATTCCCTCCTGGTTGTAAAATCTTCCCGTAATGTAAAAACTTGCCTTATCGCTGCTGCCCGATACTGATAAATTCTGATCCGTTGCAAAATTGTGGTCTTTGTATAAAAGCTTGTACCAGTCAGTATTTGCATAATATACATATTCTCCATTTGCATTCGTGTCTATTTTTGGCAATGATGGATTTTCATCGTGTTCTTTGAATGCATCGAGATAGGCCTGTGAAAACTTTTGTGTTTTATTGATGTTTTGAGGTAATTGCGTATAGTTTGATCCTGCAGAATAAGCCTCACTAAACATGTTCGCATATGTATATCCGTCAGTAACCTGGTCAGGAATTGCAGTCGGCTTTTTCAGAGAATAACTTGACGAATAAGAAACTACGGTTTTCCCTTTTTTCGCGCTTTTTGTAGTTATCAGTACGACACCGAAAGCTCCACGTGCGCCATAAATTGCTGCGGATGATGCATCTTTCAAAACCGTAACGCTTGCCACATCATTAGGATTTATCAAACTTGGATTTCCTTCCACTCCGTCAATCAGAACCAGGGCATTGCCTCCCTGTCCGATTGAAGTAGTTCCCCTTACGTTATAAGAGGGAGATTGAATAGGCTTACCATCCTGCATATTAATATTTAAATTTGGAATCACACCTTCCAAACCCTGGGTTAAATTTGGCAATGAACGGTTTTCTAACACTTCACCGCTTACCTGGCTCACAGCACCGGTCAGATTTGCTTTCTTTTGGGTACCATATCCCACAACAACAACTTCATTCAATCCTGCCGCATTAACCTTGAGCGGTATAGTAATACTGTTTTTACTACCAACCTGCACTTCCTGCGTTTGGTATCCAACAAAAGACACATTTAAAGTAGCATTTCGGGGAACTGATAATGAAAATTTGCCTGATGCATCCGTCAGCGTGCCTGTGTTAGTCCCTTTGATCTGAACAGAAACTGCCTGCAACGGTCTCCCACTCTCGTCGGTAACAATGCCGTTTAGAGCGTGGGATTGAGCTTTAGCAGACAAGGTCCACACAAGAACAAGTAGGAAAGTAGATAAAGTACTGAGAGCATTTTTCCGCAAAAGTTTTGCAGAAAAATAAAACCGGAGTGGTAAATTTTTTCTCATTCTTTTGTTTTTGATGTTTATAGATAAAAGATTATCAACTATGATTTTTTCGAGTTGCAATATTAAAAATCAGTTGTTATCAAATGATTACTTTGCTATTAAGAAATATAGAACTTTCTTTTAATCTTAATATTCAACTCACCTCTCAAAACGCCTTAAGGCCATTTCAATAAACATGTTGCTTTTTGCTGAAATACTTTTTGTAAATTAAATTTTAGTAATAAAAGTTGGTATAATGCTGTTGCTGCGTAACCCTGGCGATTCACAGCGCTTCTGCAATCCGTTTTCTTTGTTTAATCGTTATTGCTAAATTCCTTTTTTTTTGTGAAAGTTTTCATAAATAACTACTTTTATTTACGAAACCGTTTTCGCAATCGGGAAATGAAAGCATTTCGCAAGAAAGGAAAATAAAATGAAACGCTCTTATTCTAAGAAGGACTTTGTTTACCGATTCTTATATAAACAATTAAAACAGAAGACACCGGCATGAATAAAATAAACATGAAGGAGTTGGCAAAGGAACTGAGCCTTTCCGTTGGAACAGTATCAAAAGCATTGAGCGACAGCCATGAGATAAGTGATGACACAAAGAAAAAAGTTGCGGAAACTGCTTCCCGTCTCAACTATACGCTTAATCCATATGCCAGCAGCTTAAGAAATAAGAAAAGTAAAACGATTGCCGTGGTACTTCCTGAAGTAGCAGATAATTTCTTTTCATTAGCCATCAATGGAATCCAATCGGTTGCCGAAAAAAAAGGATATCATGTTCTGATATATCTTTCTCATGAAAAATTCAGCAATGAAAAATCAATTTTATCCGAATGCTGCAGCGGCCGTGTAGATGGAGTTCTGATCTCCGTTAGCAGCGAGACGACAGACGCGCAGCATATTTTAAAACTTCAGCAACAAAATGTTCCTATTGTTTTTTTTGATCGCGAATTTGAAGGTTTGCATATCGCCAAAGTGATTACCAATGATTTTGAATGTGGATATGCTTCTGCTACACATTTGATCAGTAATGGCTGCAAAAATCCTGTTTTTCTTTCGATCTCTTCAAGCCTTGGTATTTGCAATCACAGGGCCAGCGGATTTAAAGCAGCATTGAAAGATAAAAAAATTGCTGATCCTGAAAAGGCAATTATTGAATGCCGGGGAACAAAAGAAGAAGTGGACTGGCAGATAAAAAATCTGCTGACAGGCAAAACCAAACCCGACGGTATTGTTGCTTCCGTTGAAAGGCTGGCGATGTCTGTTTATCTCGTTAGCCAGCAAATTAATATCTCTATTCCAGCCGAGTTGAAGGTCATCGTTTTTTCAACTTTGGAAACTGCTCCTATTCTCAATCCGCCTCTTACCACAATAACCCAACCTGCCTTTGAAATCGGGAAAACGGCCGCAGAATTGCTTTTCAAAGGAATTGAAAAAAAGAAATACAACCTGTTTGATGAGATAATAACACTGCCTTCCGTTCTTATTGAAAGAACTTCTTCACAGCCCTGTCAGTTTAAAAAAAAGTAAAATCATCACTATTTATCGGTTTACTGAAAGCTGAAAAAAGCGCATCCAAACGTAAATTACTTAATGGAATAAGCGCCTTTTGCTCTTAAAGGAAAACTTTTGCTTTATAATTAAACGGGAGAAAAATCGTCTGCTAATTGTAAATTATTTTCATATTAATTATATCTTGCTGCCATTTACGGCTTTAAAAAAAGTTCCATATGCGCCTTCACATTGCCGATTATCTGATCATCCTTGTTTATTTTCTTTTTGTAATAGCAGTTGGATTTATCATAAAAAGAAGAATTAAATCAAGTAACGACTTTTTAGCGAGCGGAAGAAATATTCCGTTATGGATCACCAGCCTTGCCTTTATCTCTGCAAATCTTGGCGCCCAGGAAGTAATAGGAATGGTGGCTTCCGGAGCAAAGTATGGAATTATGACGGTTCATTTTTATTGGGTCGGTGCTATATTCGCTATGGTTTTTTTGGGTGTTTTTATGATGCCTTTTTATTATGGCAGCAAAGCAAGGAGCGTTCCTGAGTTTTTAAAACTTCGCTTTGATGAAAAAACAAGGGGATTAAATGCCATCTCTTTTGCTGTGATGACGATTTTTTCTTCAGGTATTTCTTTGTATGCGCTTGCAAAATTGCTTGAAGTGATTTTGCATTGGGATTTTGATGTTTCTATCTGGCTTGCTGCAGGTATTGTAATGATCTATACCTTTTTAGGTGGTCTAACGAGTGCCGTTTATAATGAAGTGTTGCAGTTCTTTTTAATCGTTCTAGGCCTTTCACCACTTGTCATTGTAGCGTTGCATGATGCAGGAGGATGGTCAAATATCAAAACACTGCTGCAACCGGAATTTACTCATGCCTGGAAATATATGGGCCATGCAGATTCAAATCCAATGGGAATTAATTTCATGTCACTGATATTTGGTTTGGGCTTCGTGATGTCATTTGGATATTGGTGTACGGATTTCCTCGTTGTTCAACGGGCGATGATGGCAAAAAATATGAATGCCGCCCAGCGAACTCCTATTATCGCTGCTATTCCCAAAATGCTGATGCCGCTGATAGTTGTATTGCCCGGTGTTATTGCGCTTGCATTACTACAGCCCGCCCTCGCTTCCAAAGGTTTTAGTATCCCAACAGATGGCAAAGGTGGTCTTGATTACACCATGACATTACCTGCACTTATTTCTCACTACTATCCGACGGGTCTTCTCGGTGTGGGTATTACCGCACTTATCGCTTCATTTATGAGTGGGATGGCGGGAAATGTTACCGCTTTTAATTCTGTCTTTACTTTTGATATATATCAGTCGTATTTTGTAAAACATAAGTCAGACAGACATTATCTTATTGTTGGCAAAATGGTGACTGTAGCAGGAATACTTTTATCAATTGTAACAGCATATATTGCCCAGAGTTTCAATAACATTAACGATTTTCTGCAATTGGTTTTTAGTTTTGTAAACGGGCCCTTATTTGCTACTTTTTTGCTCGGAATGTTTTGGAAAAGAACGACAGGGCATGGAGCTTTTTCTGGACTTCTCGCCGGCACACTTGCTGCGGCGGTTACTCACGGGCTTACAATTGCTGAAGGCAAAGGTGGCTGGATCTATCCTTTATATGAAATTCATAGTGGCATGGGACAAGCTTTTATTGTAGCTTCTGTTTCATGGATCGCCAATTTTTTTACAACAATTATTGTAAGTTTATTTACAAAGCCAAAAGCGGAAAATGAACTGGTAGGACTTGTATATTCACTGACAGTAAAACCATCTTATCACCAGGATAAATGGTATCTGAAAGTGGCGCCTTTAGGCCTGATCCTAATCATCATCACTATCGTTTTGAATATTATTTTCTTTTAAATAAAATGTATGTATAAAAAATTAAACAACCTTGGTTTTGTTATTGGAATCTTTTTCGTTATTATTTCGCTTATACTTATTATTGGTGGAGTGATTTCAGAAAGTCTCAATAACAAATTGAATTTCTATACAGGTTTTACATTCCTTGTATTCGGTTTTTGCATGGCTTTTTTTAACAGAAAATAATAATATAACTGCCTTTGTTTTTTCAATTAAACACAGATTAAAAGAGCCGTATCATCTTTCTTATCTTTGCTTTTTAAAGGTCAATTAAATAGCAATATCATGCAACAACCATGGCCTGTTCTTTCTTATGAAAAAGGGAAAGATACTTTTGAAACCCTCCACATGTGGACGCAAATCGTTGGCAAAATAAAACTGGCTACAGTTCCCTGGATCAATCATTCATGGCATATCACTTTACACATAGTTTCAACGGGTTTGACAACGCAAATCATGCCATATAAAGATCAGAATTTTCAGATTGATTTTGACTTTATTGATCACCATTTAAAAATTACCACCACTAAAGGTGAGTTAAGAAAATTTGATCTTCATGGAATTTCTGTTGCTGATTTTTATGATAAAATCTTCAAGCTGCTAAAGGAATTAAAAATTGATTTAATTATCAAACCGGTTCCGGTAGAACTGGAGAACCCGATTCCATTTGAAAAAGATACTGTTCATAAAACTTACGATGAGGACCAGGTTACGGCATTTCATCACGCCTTGCTGTGTATCCAGGATGTTTTCATGACGTTTCGCAGCAAATTTAAAGGAAAGTGCAGCCCCATTCATTTCTTCTGGGGAAGCTTTGATCTAGCGCTTTCATTTTTTTCGGGAAGAAGGGCACCGCGGCATCCTGGTGGTATTCCCGGTTTGCCCGATTGGGTAGCAGAAGAAGCGTATTGCCGGGAAGTAAGCAGTTGCGGTTTTTGGACAGGAAGTGAAGCGCTTAAGGAACCTGCGTTTTACTGCTATTTGTATCCGGAACCTGAAGGATATAAAGACGCGAAAGTTCAGCCGCAGGAAGCGTATTATAATGCAACATTCAGCGAATTTATTTTGCCTTACGCTGCGGTGCAGCAATCCCTGGAACCTGAAAAAAAACTACTGCAATTTTTAAACAGCACTTATCATACCGGTGCCAATCTCGCAAAATGGGATCGGGAATTATTAGAAGTGCAATAATCCTGCTATTGATATTCTGCGAAAATCTGATCTTCATAACACCATAACCATTTTTCTCCTGGCTCAGCAGAAATGATTACGGGATGATGTGTATGATGATTATGCTTGGTCATGTGTGTATTCGGCGATTGATCACAACATAAAGTAACGCCGCACGTTTGACAGGTTCTTAGATGCACCCATTCGCTTCCGGATTTGATACATTCTTCGCATACCAGTTCTGCCGGCAGTTTTAATTCTTTTATCTTTTTGATGTGATCACAAACTGATTCATTTTCCATAAAAAATATTTTTAGACTTTTGAAAATAATCTGAATGAAAAGTTCTCTCTGGAGATAAACAAACAAATAATCCGCTTCAAGTGGCACTTTTAATAATATAATAAACACACGTCGTTACATAATTTCTTAAATAAGGAATTTTAGAAATTATCGCATTTTGCTTCTTTACCCTTATATTAAATTTCCACTCGTAAATGGGATTAAAAAGATAGTGGATCTTACTGACTACTTTATATCCTGTTTCTTTTACTATTTTTTCAAATCTTTCTATAGAAATGCCTGTTTCTTTTATTTCTAACAACTGAACAATATTTGAATCGGATTCGCCAAATAATCTTAAAAGCCCTTTATAAACCGGGACAGGAAGTAAGTGGAAATATGGTACTTTAGATAACTTCTTTTCACACAATTGCTGATGTCCTCCAAACGGCATTTGCCAAGGCGGAAAACCGAAAAATATAATTCCGGAAGGCATAAGAAAATTTTTTAACCTCCTTAATAATTTTGACTGATCGTGAATGTGCTCGATGACGTCTTTCAGAATAATTATATCAAACTTTCCTCCAAGGCTTTCTACATCGGTATCATAAATATCTTTTACTACAAACGAGAGCTTACCATTGGCAATGTCTTCGGCCAGCCAGTTTTCTCCGTTCTTTATTCTTATTTC
>JAICYZ010000421.1 GCA_025933935.1 Chitinophagaceae bacterium | reverse complement strand
TTAAAAAGCTGAAGGTAGCAGGAAAATGTCTCCGTTCGGAGCTATTTTCCCGATGTTTTTCAACTTTACAAGAGAGGTTCGTCATAGTGATCGGATTCAAGTTTAGGGATTGAATTCCGACTATAACGGATTATAAAACATTGTAGTATTTTATTCGTTGACCTTCAATTTGAGCAATTATTGATAAAACTATCTCAGTAAAAGAACAAATAATATATAAACTTGGTTATTATCAGCACTTTGAATTTACAACTACAAATCTATTAAATTAAATAGCAGAAAAAAGGCATAAAATCTTTGATCTAGATCAACCATTATTTTGCCGGCTTCGTACCCGACTTAGCGTTTCAATCGTCATTCCAAGAAAAGATGCGATGTATTTTAAAGCGATACGATTTACAAGATTTGAGTGTTTTTCCAGGAAATACCGGTACTTTTTTTCCGCTGAAGAAATCCGGCAGATATAAGCGCGATCTTCTGCTCCACGGTAATTGTACTCCCATAAACGGCGGGCAATGATATTTGTTTCGGGATATTTATCAAACACCATTTCAGTAAAGGCTACCGGAATCGCCACAAGTTGGCAATCCTCAAGGGCCTGCAGGTATTCCCGGCAGGGTTCATTGGTTCCAAGCGTACGTATCGAGCCTACGATCTCGTTTTCTTCATTCAGCCAGGTGGTAATAAATTTTCCTTCATCTTTAATACAACCCTGAATTACGCCTTTTACAATAAAATAAAAATGATCTGCAATTGAACCCGGCTTTAGTAGCATCTCCCGTTTTTGAATAAATAAAGGAAAAGTATGCTCGTCAAATTCACGGATGGCAGCGTCTGATAAATATCCAATGCTTTTGAAATAAGCGATCACAGGCGAATGGCCGTCTATGGTTTGCCATTTTACTGAGGTGTGTAATTTATTCATGTTCAATAAAAAAAACCAGTGAAGAGAAATCAACTCAATAAAGTGCTATTACTAATCGTCCTATCATAATACCCCCGTGATATATTTGCATCACGTATTTGCCTTTTCTGAAAGCCTTAGAATTAACTGAAAAGTAAAGGCGCTTATGGTTGTCTTCCTGATTATCAAACGTTACAACAGCAGAATAATGCTTTCTGCCAAAAGTTGTTTCAAAAGTATCTGACCCCGCGAAACTGCTCAACAATACTTTTCCATCCGGTTGCACAATAACTATATAAATCGCTTTGATGGTATTTTGAGGTTTCACATTGATCTCAAAGGAACCGGTCAATTTCTTCGTTTCTGAGGCCAACCAGGTTTTTGGATCGTTATTGTAAGCTGCAAATCTCAAATGCGTAACCAATAACGGCAAAGATAATGCCGATTGCTGTTTGTTTTTCCCAGATGACGGTTTCTGCTCATTCTCTTTTTGCTTGCTGTCAAGCAGTTGTGCTATTTTTTCTTTCAACTGCAAATTGTCTTTTGTTATTTCGTCATTCTGGTTTTGTAGCTCATTGATCTTTCTTTGCAATTCTGCAATCGCTGTTTCTGATGAAGAATCTTTAGCAGAAAGCCTGTTTTTAAGGATAAGAGCTATCTCATTTTTAACCCTGTTAAATTCCATTATTTTCTGAGCAAGTTCATGATCTGATGAATCATACGTTATTGTATCAGCCGGATCGTTCAGGTGCTGAACTGCTGAATCCATAAATATGTGCTGCGCCTGCCGATTACTTGTCTTTTTGACCGCCAGTCTATTTGTAGTTAAAGAATTGATCGGAGTGCTGGCAGGATGTTTGGAAAAATAAAAACGGTATCCCCAAACAGAAATGAGCGTAAAAGCAACAGTAATAACTATTAATGCAAAAATCAACAGGTATAATGATTTACGATCTTTCATCAACAGTGCTAAAGTATTTCCTTGCAAAATATGTAATTAATTTTTATTGTTTGATTATTTCCACTTATTCACAGTAATAGATCCGGAAATTTTTAAGAGCCGCCCTTTTCATTGATATATAGCCATGCTGAACGACGTTTCATTTGAAAATGAAAAACAGGAATCTGCATTATTTATTGATTCACTGCCTTTAGTATATTTCTCCAAACCTGTATTCCTTGTCAAGCGTAAAAAGTATTTGACCACCATAGCTTCATGGTGTTGTAATTATTTAAACTATAATCAAGAGTAAACTTACCGCATTTTAAGCCGCCATTTTTACCTATGCGTGCCGATACATC
>JAICYZ010000062.1 GCA_025933935.1 Chitinophagaceae bacterium | reverse complement strand
GTTTTTGATGAATATTACCGTTGTTATTGTATTGGCGGAAAAGATATCCGCATCATGCCTTACGAACCGCGTAATCCTCATCACCTTCGTTATGCAGCAGATTTCAAACCGGACAACGAAAAAATAAATCAAATGACAGACATCGTATTGCGGATTTGTAAATTTTTGGGTTACGACTTCAACACCGTTGAACTAGCCATCAGAAATGGAGTTCCTTATGCGATTGACTTTTGTAATCCGGCACCCGACGCTGATCTTGCAAGTGTAGGCCAGGAAAATTTTGATTGGGTGGTTGAGACAGCCGCTAATTTTGCAATTGAAAAAGCACAAAACCTGAAAGAAGGTAAAGACAATCTTACATGGGGGGAATTTATGAAACGAAGTGTTTGCTGATGTGCTAAATTGCTGATGTACTGATTTGCTAATGCCATGATCTTCTCATTGCAGTAAATCAACAAAAAGGCCAATTTCCTTTTTTCTAATGTAAAAAATGTGGATTTTATATTCTACGGTTTGCCTTTTTCAACTAAATTATATTCAATGAAAAATGCGATTTGTTTTCTATTAGGATTATGTATCTGCTTTTCAGCTCATTCACAGGACAGCACTTATGCAGAACGATTGGGGTTTCCAAAAAATGCACGGGTCATCATTCTTCATATGGATGATGCAGGAATGTCGTTAAGTTCTAATCGTGGAATTGAAAACGTGTTTGAAAGGGGAGTTGCCAATTCCACCAGTGTAATGATGCCTTGTCCGTGGGTTCCGCAAATTGTCAACTATATTGAATCGCATCCCGGTACGGATGCCGGATTGCATCTTACTTTAAATGCTGAGTGGAAAGATTATCGCTGGGTTCCTTTGGCTGGAGCCGCTACAGTTCCGGGTTTAACAGATTCCACTGGTTGTTTGCGGCGTGATGTAGCCGATGTAGTGAAACATGCTTCGGCAGAGGAAGTGGATAAAGAAATACGCGCACAACTTAGCCGGGCAGAGCGAATGGGCTTTCATCCAACACATCTTGATTCTCATATGGGAACTTTATTTGCCAGTCCGCCTTTTCTTCAAAAATATATTGCCTTAGGAATTGAAAAACAAATTCCAGTGATGTTTCCCGGTGGCCATGATGCTTATATTGGAAAGGAAATGAATCTTTCTGTGGAACAAATCCATTATTTCCAAAACCTTGGCAAAACGATTTGGAATGGCGGATTACCACTATTAGATGATCTCATGAACGGCAGTTATGATTGGAATCCACCATCAAATATTAAAGACGATGCCAGCTTATCTAAGTGGCGGGTGGATTTATATGAAAAGGCACTGATGGAATTAAAACCAGGTGTAACGATGGTGATCATGCATTGCACCGATCCTTCTTCCATTTTTTCAGAGATAACGGATAGCGGAGAAAAAAGAAAAGCAGATATGCTGGCGATGCTTGATCCCGGGTTTAAGAAGTTTCTTAAAGACAATGGTTTTATATTAACAACCTGGCGTGAGCTTATGGAAAGAAGAAAGAGGGTGAAGTAAAGTTGCTCTTTTAGCATGGGCGACGAGCATTACAGTAAAGGAACAAATAACACGCATTCTTTTTTTAATCGTATTTAATTGCAGCAAAAAATTTTTTTGCCATTTCTATTTATACTTTTTGTTTTAAAAATTTTAGTTTTATTTTTGCCCTACATTTAAAACAATAAACTTCATAAAATGAAAGAAACAAGCGACGAAAGAATGGCATACAGAGGCATTATCCTGGTTACCCTTTTCGAAATTTTAGTTCTATTATTTTTCGTTGCCATCAATCTTTAATTGTTTCAAATAAAAGTTTTTTGCTTCAAGGGTAATTTTTTACCCAATCTATTTTTCTTTTCCTTCGATATTTTTTCTTCTTCGGCTTTACCTCCTTTTGATTTCTAAATCATTAAGTTGGAATCTTTTTTGTGAACAAAAAGATTCTAAAAGCAAACATATCAATGCTTTTTCCTTTTTAAATTATTAATCAATTAAAGATGAACACAAACCGTTTAAGCGAAAGTATTTGCAAAGCCCTTAATGATCAGATGACAAAAGAAGCGCATGCTGCGCAAATTTATTTAGCGTATGCAAGCTGGCTGAATGCCCAGGGATATGAAGGTGTGGCGAATTTTTTATTCAGGCATGCTAATGAAGAGCGCAACCACATGATGAAGTTTTTGGAATACATCCTGGAGCGCGGCTCTACTGTGAAGATATCGGCGATTCCGGAGCCGGGTGAAAATCCAACGAGCGTTTATGATGCATTTCAAAAAGCATTCAAACAGGAAGTAGATAATTCCGAGTCCATTTATAAAATTGTAAAACAAAGTTTTGATGAGTCCGATTGGGCAACCTGGAATTTTTTGCAATGGTTTGTAAAAGAACAAACAGAAGAGGAAACCTTAATAATGAATATGCTGGATAAATTGAAAATTGCAGGCGGTGATAAAGTTTCTGATCAAAGCTTATACTCCATTGATCGCGACCTGATGACAACAGATGATGAAGCCGATCTGGCAAGAGAAAAAACAGTTGAAGAACCTTGATAATAATTCTAAGCAGGTAAATTCATCTTCGAAAGGAATAACAATCAAATCACTCCGATGCGAATCGATCTGAAATGAAGTTTGCGGGAAGTCTCAACAACTTTCAGAATTCAACAGAGATCATTTCACCTCAACTGTTGCCTTAGGAAAATAGCGTTTCAATGAATCTAAAATTCTGGTAGTGTCCGTGAGAGGCAGTCTGAACGGTTCAGCTACCTGGTAGATAACAGAATCATTTGTGTATATAGTTAGGTCGGGATGAAGTTTCTTTAAAGTTTTTACTTTCCATTCCGCTGCAGGAAGACTTTTATAACGACTGATGACCATCATAAATGAAACCGAATCAGCTTTTTTAGTGCTATCCACCGCCGCATTTGCTATAATCGTCGAATCGGCTTTATAAGCAGAATCTTTCACCGGAACTATCGGTTCTGTTGTCGTAATTGTTTCCGGTTCATTTTTTTGATTAAATCCATAATGCCATACTGCCCATCCAATAAAGCCAAGAACGATCAAAATGAGTAACACGAAAACTACTTTCGCCCCACCTTTTGATCTTCTGTCTTTTTGATAATCATTAAATAAACTTTCTTCCGGTTCTGTTCCTTCCGCCTCTTCATTTTTTACTTTATTCGGCTCGATTTTTTGTGCAACCAACTGGCCCGGTTTAAAAGCCAGAATTCCTGAATTTAGTTTTTCGAGTGTGCCAATATTTGGTAGTGTTAACGGTTTTCCAATATTCAGAAATTGTCTTCCGAGGGAAAGAAATGAATCAAGATCGGAAGAAGCAAGCGGTTTGATTTTATTGGTGTGTTCTACAATAAAATCAACCAGGCCTTCATCCTCTGTTACTTTTGGATCGTAATGAAAGGTAACGGAATTTTCGGGTAAAATAATCGGTTTATCAGGATCGGCAGAATCAGGAAGTGATGCGTTGAGGTCAAAAGTTCCGATGCCCTGTAAGGTTAGTTTTTTGTTTTTTAACAGATAGTGTACAAGTACTTGTTCGATTTTCACGTGGAGGTTTTAGTAGGGCAAACCTACATTTTATTAAGTGAATTCCAAAAAAAGGAAGTAAAAAATCCGGTTCCGGAAAGTTTATTCTTATTTACATGTTACTTTTGTGGCATGCTTACAAAAGAAGAAGAATCGTTTATTATCTATTGGGAAAAAAACCGCGAAAAAGAGAAGAATATCTGGAGGAGATTTTTATATGGATCTCCGTGGGGGCTTGTGTTTGCGCTTCCTATTCTCATTGCAGTTATTTTCCATGACTGGTACAAAAACATGGTTTATATTTCGCCATCACTAATCAGTTTGATCATATTAGCCGTGATTGGCATTGCAGTTTTTTATACGCTTTTCAGTATGCAGTTTAAGTGGGATCGCAATGAACAAATTTATGAAGAGTTAAAATTTAAACAGAATAAAGAGCAAGCACGAGATTTATAAATTTTATATTCTTTATTTGCATCCTTAAAAGCTTATTCATACCCTCAAAATTCATTATGAAAAAATCTTCCGTATCATTAATTGCTTTATTATTATTTGCCGCGAGTTGTAAAAAAAATAATGCTACAGGTAATGTTGCCTGCGACAAGACTCCTTCAACGATCGTAGCACCGGCATCAGAACAACAGGCGCTCCAGGATTCCCTTACAGCTCATGGCATCCAGGCAACTAAAGATTCTTCAGGATTTTTTTATACCATCAATACTCCGGGCACAGATCCTAAGCCTAAAGACCTTTGCTCAACTGTTGCAACTTATTACCGCGGTGGTTTTTTTAACGGAACCGGGTTTGATTCTTCCTCATCAGGAAGCCCGATTATTTTTCAACTTTTCCAGGTCATTCCGGGCTGGCAGAAAGGCATTTCTTTAGTCGGAAAAGGAGGAAATATTAATTTATACATTCCACCATCATTGGGTTATGGCTCTAAAGACGTTACCGATCCTTCAACAGGCAAAGTAGTAATTCCGGCTAATTCATACCTTGTTTTCCAGGTATCTGTTGTAGATATAGAATAACCTTTCAGTAAAGCAATCAATAAGCACGATTCGTATTCACGGAATCCATTAAAATACTTTATGAAAAAAGGAATTATTTTTCTTTACATTTAGATTTTAAATTTTCCGGATGAATTTCTTTAAAACAAATCCCCCACCTTTTTATCTAAAGCTGGCGCTGGTCATGGTTGGCATCCTTTCCCTCGGTTACTTAACTGTAATTGGAAAAGAAATTCTATGCCCGCTGGTTTTCGGTTTTCTTTTTGCTATTCTTCTGTTGCCGCTTTGCCGGTTTCTGGAAACAAAAATTAAATTACATCGCGGCGCTGCTTCTGCATTATCCGTCGTTATTTTATTGGTTGCTTTGGCCCTGCTGTTGTACGTTATTGGTTCGCAACTTTCCAGCATCACGCAGGACTGGCCTGTGTTTAAAGCGCAGCTTACCGAATCGCTTCATCAGATCCATCAATGGATCTCGCAAAAATTTCATGTGGACCTTGCGAAGCAAATGGCCTATATAAATTCTACTGCAAACAGCATTGCTTCTCATTCTACTTCTATGATCGGCGCAACCGTGCTTTCGCTGTCGTCCCTGTTGTTGTTTATTATTTTTATCCTGATCGATACTTTTTTCCTGTTGTTTTACCGGCGTCTTTTTTTAAAATTTATCATCCGTTCCTTTAAAGAAGAAAACAGCAGCGTTGTTTTAGATATTACGCAACAAATCCAATTCATTATTCGGAAATACATACTTGGATTACTCCTGGAAATGCTGATAGTTGCTTCGGTATGCTGTGTCGTATTTTTAATATTGGGAATAAAATATGCAATCTTACTTGGATTGATCACCGGCCTGTTTAATATCATTCCATACATTGGCATTTATACTGCACTCCTTCTGAACATTATTATCACTTTCGCAACAGGCGCTTCGGGAAGTATTATTTTACTGGTATTGATCACGGTCATTGCAATGCATTTGATCGACAGCAATATTCTTTTGCCGGTAATTGTCGGTTCGAAAGTAAAGATCAATGCATTTATAACCCTGATAGGAGTTGTAGTAGGAGAGCAGCTTTGGGGAATTCCCGGCATGTTCTTATCCATCCCTATCATTGCTGTTGCAAAAATTATTTTTGATCGCATTGAATCATTACAGCCGCTGGGAATGCTTCTTGGGCATGAAGAACTATTTGAAAAGCCACATAAAAAAATTCCTTCTTTTTTTAAAAAACATGCTGTGATTCATGATCAGCAACATTGATTGCCGGATTTCCACCATGAACTTCAACTATCTTTGTTAGTGTAAAATTACTTTTATGAGCCACGAAGCGATTTCGGTATTTGATATGTTTAAAATTGGAGTCGGGCCTTCCAGCAGCCACACGCTTGGCCCGTGGCGTGCTGCGCAATTATTTCTAAAAACCCTGCAGGGTAAAAGTATTTTAGACGATGTGATTTCTGTTGAAATATTGTTATATGGTTCGCTCGCAAAAACGGGTAAAGGTCATGGGACAGATATTGCGGTTCAATTGGGTTTGTGCGGCGATGATCCCGTCACTTTTGATGTCAATCTTATTTCTGAAAAAATAAATTACATTCAAAATGAGCAGAAATTATCATTGAATGGCACACACGAGATTGTTTTTAATCCCACAGAAGATATTGAATTTCTGAAAAACGAATCGCTTCCGTATCATCCAAATGCACTCACTTTTATTGCTGTTCTAAAAAACGACGATCATATTTCCGAAACATATTACTCAATCGGGGGAGGTTTTGTAAAAAAGGAAGGAGAGGAGGCAGATAATGATGAGCAAGTCATTCTTCCTTTTCCGATCAATGACGCGGATGATCTAATTCATTGGTGCATGCAAACCGGGATGAGCATCAGTGAAGTGGTGATGGAGAATGAAAACTCCTGGCGACCGGAAAGTAAAACGCACGAAGGCGTTTTACAGATATGGGAAACGATGAGCCGGTGTATGTACAAGGGATGTCACACAGAAGGTATTTTACCCGGAGGATTGAATGTAAAACGCAGGGCTGCAAATCTCAATAAAAAGTTACTGGCAGGAAAGGAGTATTCGGATTATGAATCGTGGATCAAGGCGATCCGGGAAGGTGGCAAAGATTTCAAATACATCCTCGATTGGGTCAGTTGTTTTGCACTGGCAGTTAATGAAGAAAATGCGGCATTTGGACGCGTGGTTACTGCTCCTACAAATGGGGCTGCAGGTGTGGTTCCCGCGGTGCTTGCTTATTATATTATTTTTTGTGATGGCAATTCTGATGATAATATAATCCGGTTTTTGTTGACCGCTTCGGAAGTGGGCTGCATATTTAAAAAGGGCGCTACTATTTCTGCTGCGATGGGTGGCTGCCAGGCAGAAATTGGCGTTTCTTCTTCGATGGCAGCGGCCGGCCTCACGGAATGTATGGGCGGAACACAAAGGCAGGCTTTGATGGCGGCCGAAATCACTATGGAACATCATCTCGGCATGACTTGCGATCCGATTTCCGGTTTGGTTCAAATTCCCTGTATTGAAAGAAATACGATGGGCGCAATAAAAGCGATAACTGCCAGCCAGCTTGCATTGCAAAGTGCTCCCGATTTTGCACGCGTTACGCTCGATAATGTAATTCAGACGATGTGGGATACGGCAGTCGATATGAATAGTAAATACAAAGAAACTGCTGATGGCGGATTGGCAGTAAATGTGCCATTGGGATTGAGTGAATGCTGATGAGTGTGAATGCTGAATGGTGAGTAGTGAAGCCAACAAATGAAGAAATAATGGTGATTTTTATTCAGAGTGAATAAAGATTGGAAATGAAAAAAAACCTTCTTTTGATACCTGGAAATTTGCTGCTTTAAAAAATTTTTTTGTTAATTCAAAAAGTTAATTAACTTGTTCTTCATTTCTAAATATGCTGAAGAAAATAACTGCCATATTTTTTCTCATTCTTTTCTCCTTCAATTCGTTTGGGTACCGGTTGTTATTTGATTACATGCAGGCAAAAACAGATAAAAAACTGGAAGCTCGCCTCGACAATCATTCTTACGATGATTCTCAATTGATGGAATTGAAGATTCCGGTAAATGTAGCGTATCAAACAAGCTGGACTTCGTATCAGCGTTGCGATGGCGAGATCACGATCAATGGCGTGATGTATAAATATGTAGAGCGCAAACTCGCAAATGATACCCTTTATTTAAAGTGCATTCCGAATTCTGCAAAGATGCGCCTGGAAGTTGCAAAGAATAACTTCTTTAAAATTTCCAACGATCTTACCAACGACAACCATTCAAAAAAGTCAGATTCAAAATCAGTTTTTAAAAATCTTCAAACAGTTTATAACGAGCCTTCGTTTCTTACAAAAATAAATTCCCCTTTACTTCAACATGAAAACTTATGGCTTCCTGAGGGAATTTTAGATTTGCACACTTCATTCCAAATCTCTCCTGAGCAACCGCCGGATGCAATCTGATATTTTCATTCGCTAATTAATTTATTGATGACGTTATTACAACTAACACTCAATAATTTATGGCATTAATCATCAATTTTTTCCCTTGTTCCAATTGCGATAAATTTTGTCAGGGTTATACCTGGGAAAAATTTTTAAGCCGGGAAATAATGAAGATGAGGATTTACAGATTTTGATGTATCCATAAAAATTTTCAGATCTTGAAATTTACGGTTGAACAAAAAATACACTACACATTGCGTATTGCGTGCGCCATGTGTTTTATCGGGCACGGCTCGTTCGGAATTATCGGCAAAGAAATATGGACTAATTATTTTGCGGTGTTTGGCATCGGCCATGATACAGCCTTTCAGCTGATGCCTTACGTTGGCGCTACCGATATTTTATGCGGAATAATCATTTTATTTTATCCAATACGGGCAGTTATATTTTGGCTGGTAATATGGGGAATGGTCACTGCCTTGTTACGTCCTTTGTCTGGAGAGCCTTACCCGGAATTCATTGAACGCGCCGGTAATTTTGGCGCTCCGCTGGCACTATTGATCTTGTCAGGAGGCATCAATTTTAAAAATATTTTTTCACCCATCAGCCCTTTTGTTTTCCCAAAAGAAAAAGCGTGGAGCAATCTGCGGCTTTGCTTACAGTTTGCTGCTTTTTTATTGTTATCGGGCCATGGGTGGCTGAATCTCATCGATAAAAGTAGCTTGCTGAATGAATACCGTTTACTTGGGTTTGATCATCCTGCGCAAACCGCGCTCGTTGTCGGCTTGTTTGAAATCCTGGCAGCTATTTCAATTTTAATCCGGCCTTTACGATCAGCCGTTCTTTTCTTTTTTATCTGGAAGATGGCTGGCGAACTTCTATACCCTCATTATGAGTTATTTGAGTTTATCGAAAGAGGAGGAAGCTATGGAATCTTGCTGGCACTGTGGTTCACTTTAGAAATTAATCCTGTGCTGAAACGAAAAGATGAACGCTTTTTTGCAACAAATTTTTTGATGAATAGTAACCGACGCTAAAATTGCTGCATGTAAAAACTTATTCAGAATATGAAAAAACTTTTGATCATTTGTATATTATTTTCTTCGTGCAGTGCTAAAAGCACTAACAAAATTGACCAGGCACATGTCGAAAATTTAGCGAAAGAATTTATGAAGAAAACGGTCATACCTCAAATGAAAGATCCAAAACCGTTTGAAATAACCGATGCGAAAGTGGTGATAAAAAGAGTCTCTGATCGAATCAACGATTACCGGTTTGTGTATGATCATTTGTCACTTAGCAAAGCAGATTCTATAGAAAATAAGAGACACCTTGATTCAATCATCAAAGTTTCACATCATCCTGATTCTATTATCAGTGTGACAGTGGATGTGGCATATAAAACCAAATACCGTTTGGGTGATATAGTGACAGACAGTATTAAATTAGGTTATAACAGGGACAAGGACAAAGTTTCGTATTTCCCTTTTTAATTGACGTTGTCGCCCGCGGCTTAGATTGGCGGGAATGATTCAAATGATTTTAAAATTTTAAAAGAACTAAAATGCAAAATATAAAAAGGTTGTTTTTTTCAATTTTCCTCATGCTTTTTACTGCAACCACTTTATGGTCCTGCAAATCAAAAAGTAAAGATTACGTAAAAGTAATGCACGATCCTGAGTTATACATTAGCCTAGTGCATAAATTGAATTATGTGGTCATTTATGATATTTTTACCCCACCAGTCGCCGCAAGGATTTTTGCGTATTCGAACCTGGCAGCGCTTGAAGTACTATCTAATAAAAATGCTCATCTCAATACTCTGGCAGGAAAAATAAATGGACTGAAGAATATTCCTCATCCTCAAAATACCAAAATAGATTACCCGTTTGCATCAATGATTGCGCTGACAAAAGTAGGGAAGCAGCTCACTTTCTCGGATGATACCATGCAGCATGTAATTGATTCTGTAAAATTGCTGGCTCAAAATTCAGGAATGCCGGATGATATTTTTGCGAATTCTGTAAGTTATGGTAACCAGGTGGCTGACTCGATTCTGGCGTGGAGCAAATCCGATAATTACGCCAAAACGCGCGGAGCCCGTTTTGCTCTCACCAATAAAGAAGGAGATTGGACACCAACCCCTCCGGGATATTTTTCCGCTGTAGAGCCTTTATGGAAAACGATAAGGTGTACTGTTATGGATTCTGCAAACATGTTTCCCCCGGCAGGGCCGCCACCATTCAGTAAAGACACTTCCAGCACATTTTATAAGATGGCAAAAGATGTACAATATACCATAGATCATCTTGACTCGACTAAAATGTGGATTGCCAATTTTTGGGACTGCAATAATTTTAAATTACACATTAGCGGCCATGCAATGTATGCTACCAAAGAAATGTCGCCTGTTGGACACTGGATGGAAATAACCGGAACGATTTGTAAAAATAATCGTGCTGATTTTTATAAAACAGTTTATGCTTATACAGGCGTTAGCCTTGGAATAAATGATGCGTTTATTTGTTGCTGGTACACGAAATATAAATACGATGTGATCAGGCCCGAAACGTATATCAATCGCTACATCGATCCAAACTGGATGCCTTACCTGCAGACGCCGCCTTTTCCTGAATATAACAGTGCTCATTCTACTATTTCTGCGGCTGCAGATGTGGTGCTGTCATCACTTTTTAAAAATACCACCTTCAAAGATTCATCTGAAAGATCGTGGGGATGGCCCGACAGGCACTTTAAAAATGTGGATGAGGCAGCAATTGAAGTTTCGTACAGCCGGTTTTACGGTGGCATTCATTACAGGAAATCAGTTCTGGATGCATATGAGCAGGGAAAGAAAATTGGTGGGCTGGTGATTGGTAAATTAATGCTGAACGATCCGGTTCTTAAAATCGTTTCGTTGAAATAATAAAACTTAAACTTTAAAAAAAACAACTTTCAAAAATGAGAAAATTTATCCTGTTCTATGCTGCCATTGTATTTCTTTCGGGATGCAGTTCCAAAAAAGATTACGATGTAGTTTTTAAAGATCCGAATTTATTTTGCCAAACTGTCTACCAGCTGAATGGAGTGGTGATGGGAAATAATTTCAGTCCTATCGTGGCATCACGCAATTATTTATATGCAAGCGTTGCTGCATATGAAGTGATTGCCGCCGGTTATCCCGGGAAATATAAATCGCTGGCCGGACAATTAAACGGCCTGAACTCAATACCAAAACCGGCTGCAGGAGAAAAGATTGATTATGAATTTGCTTCTTTACTTGCTTATTGCAAGCTCGGAACTTCAGTTACTTTTCCGGAAGGAAGTATGGATGAATATGTAGACAGCCTTAAAAAGATGGCAAAAATGCATGGGATGCCAGCTGAGGTAATGAACAATTCAGTCGCATTTTCAGATACTGTTTCCGATGTCATTTTGCAATGGAGTAAAAAAGATAATTATGCCAAAACGCGCAGCGCGGAAAAATATACTGTGACCGATGAGCCGGGCAGATGGGTTCCTACTCCGCCTGCTTATACTTCAGCGATGGAGCCTCATTGGAATGAAATAAGACCTGCGGTATTAGACAGCGCGAACCAGTTTCCTGCTCCGGCGCCTTACAAATTTGATGTAAAAGATACTGCCAGCGATTATTATAAACAAGTAATGCTTTCAAAACACGCGATAGAAAATCTGACGGATGAACAAAAACACATCGCTGATTTTTGGGACGACAATCCATTCAAATTAAATGTTTCAGGACATGTGATGTTTGGTAGTAAAAAATTTTCTCCAGGAGGCCATTGGATGAGCATTGTTGGCATTGCAGCCATGAAAGCGAAAGCTGATTTTGCTACTACCGTTTATGCATATGCGAAAACGAGCATCGCTTTATTTGATGCATTCATTCAATGCTGGTCGGTGAAATTTAAATACAATACAGCCCGCCCGGAAACAGTCATCAATAAATACTTTGATGCAAGTTGGCAGCCACGTTTGCAAACGCCTCCGTTTCCGGAATATACATGCGGGCATTCCACCTGTTCGGCAGCAGCAGCGGAGGCGCTTACCAGTGTTTTTGGTGATCATTTTTCTTATACAGATTCCACAGAGCTCGAATTTGGGATTGCCAATCGTAGTTACAAATCCTTTAGAGACGCGGCTTTGGAGAATAATATGGCGAGGTTCTATGGAGGAATTCATTATCATTATTCCTGCCTCGCGGCGAACAAATGTGGAAAGGAAGTAGGAAACCTTGTGGTAGAAAGACTGAAGATGAAACTATAATTTTTAAAAGTAAGAAACATGAATATTTCTTTGTTTACTGGATTAAACTTTTTCTTTTAATAACGATTAGAACCCTTTCCTGTTTCCACAGGGAAGGCTTTCTTTTTTTCAATTACACAAAAATTAAAACCAACAAAAACGATTTTTTATGAAACAGATTTTCTCACTTTTACTAGCAGGATTGTTCATACCAATTTTCGCTAATCATGCGTCGGCACAAGGTTGTGTCGCCATTCGCAGTACCGGTGGTATTTGCACAATGGAACATGCGCATTCTGACAGCACTTCAAAATGGGTATTGAATATCAACAACCGATATTTCAAATCATTCCGCCATTTTGTAGGCACAAAAGAGCAAAAGCAACGGGTAGCGAATGGCTCAGAAGTGATCAACCATTCTTACACGATGGATCTTACACTCACACGGAATGTCAACAAATGGTGGTCATTCTCGGTAGATGCGCCGATCCTGGCTAACTCCCGTTCTTCCCTGTATGAGCATGATGGAAAAAACAGGTTTGTTACCCATTCTTTCGGCCTTGGCGATATTCGATTTTCCGCTTACAGATGGATCTTTAATCCTGAAAAAATGCCGCGGGGAAATATTCAGCTCGGGGTTGGAATTAAACTACCAACAGGAGATTACAAATACCAGGATTTCTTCCATAAAAATGACTCCACATTGGTTTTAGGACCGGTTGATCAATCAATCCAGCTAGGCGATGGAGGCACAGGCTTCCCGCTGGAAATGAATGCTTTTTATAATTTTTCTGAAAAAATAAGTGTGTATGGAAATTTCTATTATTTAGTTAGTCCGCGTGAACAAAACGGAACATCGACCGCAAGAGGAGGAACGCCTTCTGCAGGAAGCATTAAAAATGGCAGCAGCGTGATGAGCGTTCCGGATCAATACATGGCAAGACTTGGTGCCAATTTTACCGCAAACGCTCTAACCATTTCCCTTGGCTTACGCGACGAATGCTTACCGGTTCATGACCTCATCGGTGGCAGCAAAGGATTCAGAAGGCCGGGTTATATCATTTCTCTGGAGCCGGGATTGACCTATGATTTCAAAAAGGTAAATGTCTATGCTTATGTGCCCGTAGCTCTTGTACGGGACAGGACGCAAAGTGTAGCTGATAAAATTCAAACAAAGCTGACCGGAGTTTATACTCAGGGAGATGCTGCGTTTGCAGATTATACAATCAATGTCGGATGTTCTTTTAAATTTTGATTTTTCTAAAAGATACTTATTTGCCGGAATAGAAATTACTGATATTTCTTTATTTCCTGCAACAAATTTTTTCTCTTAATAACGATTAGAACCCTTCCCTGTATCCACAGGGAAGGCTTTCTATTTTTACGGATGAATGGTAGCCCAATCTTCATAATGCCTGATAATAATTTCTCCATTGCCACTCGGCACATAAGAAATGAAAGGCCATAATTCGCTTTTGCTTAGTTTTCTTTCACGGATCGTATTTTCACATTGGGCCAGTATGACGCCTCTTTTCTGCAACGCCAAAAGCAAGGTATCATAATGATTTATTTTTTTAAATATTTCTACGCCGTCCCCAAAGGCAACCAGTTCGACCTGCAACTTCCCTTTCAATCGCGGATCGCTCAGCGCATTGTTGATATTTCGCATCACACCTTTTATTTTCTTTTCGTTCGATTCATCGAGTATGTATAATGCTTTATATGATTTTAAAGTGGCATCAGCACCGTGAAAATTGTGCCCCTTGTTTGCCTGGCCAAAACTTTTTAAAGCCAAACAAATAAATGCCAGAAAGAAAACGGTTGTTATTCTTTTCATCTATTTTTTTTGTTTTTATTAAAACGATCTTCCTGATTCGGCATCATTTAAGAAGAAATCAAAACTGTCGCCCCTTAATCCGAGGCGCATTGCTTCCAGCGGAATTATTTCTTTAGGCAAAATATTCCCAAGGTTTGCATTGCAGCCAAGCAGTTTTATAAAATACAATTGCTGATCTTTCTCAGGCGCTTCCCAGATTATTTTTTCGAAAGGAATTTTAGTTAATATTTCCTGCACCAGCCCTTCACGAACCTCACCATTATTACGGTACAAGCCTTCATTTCCGGTTTCTTTTGCTTCAGCTATAACATACCGGGAACCGGCATCGAGCTCCGCTTTCATCAGTTCTATCCATTTGTATGGTGGCGTCACTTTTACTTTATCCTTATCCTGTGATCCGATTTCACTGATTACGGTACCTCTTGCCGCCAGCGTACGAATATAATCACACTTTTTTTCGTGCGTGATATTTATATCACCGTCAGAAACTTCTGTAAAAGTTATTTCAAAATCATCCAGCATTTTGATATAATCGCCAAATTGATTGCGGATGATAAAAGCTTCAAACAAAAGGCCACCAAAGAATACAGGGATATTGTGTGTCTTATAGATTTGAATTTTTTCTCGCAGCAAAGGAGTCACCATTGCTGTGCCGAATGCCAGTTTTACCATATCAATATGAGATGCGGCGACTGACAACATATTTTCTGTTTCAGCCAGGTTCAAACCTCTGTCGCTGATCATGGTAATGCCAAAATTCCTCGGTTGAGGCGTTCTTAATGGTATTTTAGAAAGATTGAAATTCATAATAGATTTTTTAAGATAAAAAGATTCAGTTTAGGATCCAAGCAATTGCACATAAGCCTGTGTATTGTAGTCTTCCATTCCCATATTTGCTTTGATCAACTCACCTTTTTCATTAAAAATAAAGGTAGCAGGAATCCCGTTGATATTAAACATGGAGGGCAGATTTTCTGCCGGATAGTAAAGCGGTAATTGCATACGTTTTGTTTTTGCAAAGCGCTTTGCTGAAGTGAAATTATCGTCCAGCGACAACATAACAAAAGCCACATTGTCTTTACCGGTTTTTTTGTAAAGTTTTTCAATCGAAGGAATTTCTGCCCTGCAAGGCGGACACCAGGTGGCCCAAAGATTTACGAAAATTTTTTTGCCTTTTAAATCGGTGAGATTAATAATACTGCCATCTGCTGCCTGCAATCTGAAGGATGGCAAGACCTGGGATTCCTGTGTATAACTCGCTTGCAGCGCTTTCGTATTTTCCATACTTGCTACATCAGTTTTGCCGCTTCTATTCTTGCATCCGCTAAAAATCATAAGCGTTAAAACGATCATGGAGATTATTTTGATTTTCATATTTTTTAATTTTTTAGCTATTTTAAATTCAAATTATTGATTTCCTTTTCAACGTTGAACCCAAATGGTTTTAATTTCATACTCAACTTTCAATCTTCAATCCCGCACATTTACTCCAGTTGCGTTAACTGTCGCACAAATTTTTCTGTATCATATTGCGCCATCCCAGTGTGTTTTAAAACCACTTTGCCTTCTTTATTCAGAACAACTGTAGTAGGCAAGCTGCCATTGAATATTTCCAGAGGAACACCTGCAGAGGCCTTATAAAAAGGAATGGTAAAGTTATTTTTTTGCAGGTAATTTATCGCTTTATTCGCGTCATTATCTTCGTTAATAAACAGAAAAACAAGGTTGTTATTGCCTTTTAGTTTTTTATATAAATTTTCCAAAGAAGGCATTTCAGCACGGCATGGCGGGCACCACGATGCCCAGAAATTAATAAACACCACTTTGCCTTTCAAATCGGCTGTTGTAGCGACTTTGCCATTGGCATCCGTGAATGAAAAAGCTGCAGCATCAGGAAGAACTTCAGAAGCATTTTGTTTTATTTCCGCTTTGAATATTCCTGTTGAAACGACTTGCTGCAGTAACCACGATTTTGCTGCGGGACTAAAGATCATCAAAATTATAAGGCCGTAAAACAGTATGCTGAAC
>JAICYZ010000070.1 GCA_025933935.1 Chitinophagaceae bacterium | reverse complement strand
ATTTTGCATTGTTTATTTTTTCGATAAAAGGTTCTTTTTTTACAAATGAAGGCAATTTAATTTTTTCACCGTTGTAGGGTCTGAAAGCCGAAGTAAGATCGCCGGTAATTATGCGGCGCCAATCGCTGATGTTGCTTTCTTTAATTTCCTTTCCTGTTTTTTTTGAAAGAAATGTTTCCAGGAATTGTAAGGTAGACGTAATATTAAAAACTTCAGAATTCACCCAGCCGCCGCGCGACCACGGAGAAGCAATTACCATGGGGACCCGATAACCCAAGCCAACCGGACTTTCACGTGCATCTTTTGTGTCCAAATCCGTGCGGCTCAATTCTTCCTGCATCGTTACATATTCTTCTGAAGTATCAATTCCGTTCGAAACTTTTCCGCTCCCAGGATCATTTGGCTTTGGAGCTACAAAAGGCGGCACGTGATCAAAATATCCATCGTTTTCATCATAGTTTAAAATGAAAATCGTTTTCTTCCACACTTCCGGGTTTTTTGTAAGAATATCCAACACTTCAGACACATACCACGCGCCAAACCACGGAGCGCTCGGATGATCAGAAAAATATTGCGGTGCAACCAGCCACGAAACGGTTGGTAAATTGCCGGTGTTTACATCCTGCCTGAACTGGTGTAAAATGTCTCCTTTCGGCATTTCAATGCTTCGTTTTATGCCATTTTCTTGATAAGAAAAAAATTCAGTTTGATGATAATCCGGATCATTTACATTCGTTGTAAATGCTTTCTTATGAATATTTTTTTCAAAATCAGATAACTTTTCATAATTCGCAGGATTCCAGGTGATCAATTCTTTTTCATACTTTTCGAGTTGTTCTTTTTTCTGCTTAAGTTTTTTTTGCAATTTCGTTGCCTGGTTTTTATTCGCTTTATTTATTTCAGCTTCCAGTTGTTCAATTTCGGAAGGAAGCTCAGAAGCTCTTTTTTTCAAAAAATCATAATGTGCCTTGTGAAAACGAACGTTATATTGAGAAAACCATTCTAAATTGTTATCAGTAAAATTTGACAACAAACTATCTGCATCACCATCCAAGCCGGTCTGAACGCTTATTTCATTTTGATAAACTTTCCATGAAATATCATTCTCTTCAAGCCTTTCGGGAAATGTTTTCCAATTGGCTTCGCTATTATAATACAAATCAGAATTTCGTACATCGGCTTTAGAATCTTTGTCAGCACGGATCTTTCCTGTCCAGAAAAAACTACGATTGGGGGTGGTTCCGGTAAGGGAAGCACAGAAATGCTGGTCGCAAACGGTAAAAGCGTCTGCCAAAGCATAATAAAATGGAATATCTTCACGCGAATAATATCCCATAGTCATGGGAAAATCTTTAAACTCTTTATAACCAAATTGCTTCGCAATCAGCCATTGATCATATTTTCCATTGTTTCTTGCATCCACCTGGTCCGGCCAGGAATGTGGTAAACCGCCGATCCATGTTACTTTCGTATCTTTTATATCCAGGCGAAAAGGCGAATAGGTTTGGCCTTCTGAATTGGTTTGCAGCCACACCGGATTTTGATCGGGCAAAGTGATGAATCTCGGATCATTGAAACCACGAACGCCCTGCAAGGTTCCAAAGCAATGATCAAAAGAACGATTTTCCTGCATCAGAAAAACAATGTGTTCGGCATCTTCAAAAGTGCTTCCCGGTTCGGGATTGATAGCGAGCGCCTTTTGAATGGAAGCAGGCAAACTACTATAAAGACCGGCACCCCCGGCAAGTAAGGAAGCTTTTTTTAAAAATTCTCTTCTTGTATCCATAAAAGTTATGGTTGGGCTTTTTAATATTTTTTTATTTCAGCTAAGCCCCGCCTGAACGAGTGTTTCGGGCAGGAACAAATAATACAAATTCCTCTTTTGCTAATTCATCTATCCGCTTTAAATAACTGCTTCGCGCAAATTATTCACCGATAATAAACGAAGATCTGTTTTTTTCAAAGTATGTTTTAATCCTGAATAAAATTTGCACAACCGATTGCGTTCATTAGAAAAAAAACTGCCTCAAAATATTATAATTGAGGCAGCCTTTACGGTAATATGTTTCTGAGTTTCTATTTCAACAACCACATTTTGTTATTGATTTCATCCACTCCTCCATACTGGCGATTTAAAGCATCGACCAGATTTTGTTTGTTATAATTTAACTCTGATGTGGGATACAACCAGCGAACTGGAACCGCATTTTTGTCATTTACATTTAATGATGTTGCAGGATTGATTGGAAACACAGGATAACCGGTTCGGCGTTGTTCAAAGAAAGCGGAAATCGGATCCTGCATAAAATTCAATAAATACCGTTGCAACCAGATCTGTTGCAATTGTTCATTTTGATCTGTCTTAAATGCAGCTTCCCCGACAAAATAATTATCGATGTACGACTGACTAATCGGATTTCCATGAGCAAATGAAGGATCAACTGATATATATCTTGCCAGCACAGCCTTCACACCAGACTCATAATAGCTTTCAGCGTCTCCGTTTATCCATCCTAAGATGCTTGCTTCAGCCACGATCAATTGCTGCTCGCCATAGGAAACCATAATTCTGGGATCGCCTGCCTGCACTTTCAAATACCGTGAATTGAGCAATGAATATTTATCAGCGATGAGATATGCAGTGATGGTATTATAGTCATCGCCCACATATGCTCCTGCATAAGCAGCGGTATCTGATTCCTGCAGGCCCTGTGCGATTAACGATTTTGCTGGATCGGCAAAATAGAACAATCTGCGATCATTCAGATCTTTTAAATTACCAAGCACCAGATGGCTTACAATGGTTCTGCTGGTAAAGAGATCATTGGTTCCGGATAAAGGATGTGGATTGGTAGAAGAATAAACTAATCCTAAAAACCCGGTATTGGGCTGAAGAATTTCTCCCGCATTAAAAATATCTGCAAATCTTCCTTTGACATTCAAATTTGCATCGCCTGCTTTATTGCTCAATGACATCAACACTTTTAAAGCAAAAGAATTGCTCGCTCTTCTCCATTTATCCGGGTCGCCATTGTATGGAGTAGGATCACCGTCAAATTTGACTCCTTTTGCAAAAAAAGCATCTGCTTCTTTCAGATCATCTAATATTCCTTTAAAAACATCTTCCTGGGAATCATACTTTGGTTTAATATCACCAGTGCCGCCAAGGCCTGTTTCGCTGAAGGGAATGTCGCCCACTTCCATGGTGAGATAATAAAACATGAAAGCTTCGGAAAATTTTGCCAATCCCTGGTAAGAACTTTCCATTGAACTGCCTTTTGCATAACCGAGCATGCTGTTAATATTGGGTATGATGGTCATCGGCGTGAAATCTGCGGATCCCAAATAATTGTATTGAGACGAAAGCATCGTTTCATTACCGTAAGCAATATATTTCGCAAGACCGTTATCAGACAGAAACGCCTTGGCATCGCGTCCCTGGAACTTCAGGTTTTGCAAAATGATTTTGGTAGCGAGCAGAGAGGCATTGACCTTCTCTGTCGCATTTGGATTTGTATTGATCGTATCAAATTTATTACAGGACGCCAGAAATATTGCGCTGAGCAAAATAACTGATCCTGTTTTTTTGAATATCTTCTTCATAATGATTTATATTTAAACAGAATGAACTGCCTTAAAAATTAAGTTTAATGTCGAGACCGATATAGCGCATGGAAGGATCGGAAAAGTTTTCTGTACCGCCATCAATATCTGAGTATTTGAATTGTTTTGCCCAATAGATCAGATTTTGCCCGATGAGAGAAACAGCGATTCCTTTTGAATTGATCTTATCCGCGATACGGGTTGGAAAGGTATAAGTAAATGCTACTTCTCTTAATTTCAGGAAAGTAGTACTGTACAAATCTACCGGAGAAGGATTACCTCCCCATGCAGTTCCCTTGTGTAAAGCAGTAATGTATGATTTGTAAGTCGTGTAAATATCATTCGGCGCAAACACCCTGGTATCGCTCACTACATGATAATTGGCGTCATAAGTAATAGCGCCTGAAACCACCTTCACCCCATCGCCGAGGTAATTTTTTGTACCGGGGTCGGTTGCGTCCTTATACCGTGCATCCGTTAATGATTCCGGATGATTTCCTGAAATCCACATATACATTTCGGTAGTTGATTGTGCAAGACCGCCAACTCTTCCATCCATAGAAAGAGACAATGATAAATTTTTGTATTTAAATGCGGTATTGAATCCCCAAACCCAATCGGGATCAGAATATCCGGCCAAAGATAAAATCGGCTTATAAGTTGGTACGCCGTTATTAAAAACAATATTACCCTGGTTATCTGTTTGATATTCGTTTATGGCATAATAATCCACTCTTTTACCAACTTTCACCCAATCCCTGTTGTTTACAGAATATTGAGAATCGAGTCTTGTATAGTAAGTGGCATACTTGGTCCAGTTGAAGCTCACATCCCAGGAAAAATTTTGTGTTTTAACAGGAGTAGCATTTAGAGTAACTTCAATACCCTTTCTTGCTTGCTCTTCATTGCTATTTGTATAAACTGAAGTAAAACCTGAAGAAGGACTAATTGGTGCTTTTACAATAAAGTCATACATTTTTTTCCTGTAAAGGGTAACGTCTGCGGATATACGACTGTTCAAAAAGCTGGCGTAGGTACCAATTTCTGTAGAAGCAGAACCTTCTGCATGAATATTAGAAGGACGGATGCTTGTTGGGAAAGAAGCAGCGCTCATCGTACCCCATGAGTTGGGAGAGACGGTATAAACATTATTGATGTCGTAAATACCTGCAGGAGTTCGATAAGTTGTCCATGAACCACGCAATTTCCAATAAGATAACCAATCCGGACGTTTGAATAACTCGCTGGCAATTAAACTACCTGAAACACTTGGATAAAAATAAGAGCGGGTAGCTTTCGGTAATGTAGAAGCCCAGTCATTACGGAATGTTCCTTCGGCAAAAGCAAAATTTTTATATCCAACGCCCAGTTTTCCGTAAACACTATTGATCTGCTGTTTGCTTACTATAGAATTCAATGTTACCGGGTTGGCAGATGCTTTAAAGGAATAAAATGCCGGAATGGATAAACCGCCCTGGGTAAACCCTTCCAGTCCTTCATTTTGCTGATAAAAAATAGTTCCTCCTGCAAATCCGTCAATAGAAAAATCGTTCACTTTTGTTTTAGCAGTTACGATCGCATCGGTGTTGCTGCTGAAACCGCGGCCGATCCCTTCGTTATATGATCCTTTTTGTGATTCTCCCCAAACTTCGGTGCCGCCATTTAAAACGGTGGTTGCTCCTCCGCCCTGGAACGATCCTTTTGAAATTTGCACTACCTGCTTGTTGCTATAATTATCATAACCGGTTCTTACCATTGCATTCAGCCAGTCAGCAATTTGATAATTGGCAGTGAACTGTCCATTAAAAACGTCTTTATTATAGGAATGAATTCTTTGGAACCTGTCAAAATAAGGATTATTAATACCAGCAGTATAACTGCTGTTTTGAACTTCGTTAGGAACCAGCCAGTAATCCTTGTAATTGCGAATATCCCAATCAGGTGAACCCCAAACCAAAAGACTGTACATCGGGTCGTAACCTGTATATCCGCTGAAACCCATATTTGGAGAAGCCTGGTTGTTATAAGCAACAGAAGTAGTGAGGGTAAATTTCTTAAGTTGGATATTTCCGCCAACACTGTAGGTCAGTTTATCAAAACGGGAATTTGGATAAGTGCCTTTATTTTGTCCCCAGATAGCGGATGCTCTGAAACTTCCCAGATCGCCGGTTTGGGTAACACTAACTCCGTTATTCAAAATATATCCCTGCTCCAGGAAATTTTTGAAATTGTCTTTTCCTCTTGCAATGAAAGGCATTGATTTCATACTCTTGCTGATCGGATCCCATTGAATCACATCTTTTCCATCCAACGGGGCGCCCCATGAACCATCACCAGACCGTACATACGTATCGGTAGCAGTATTCACTACACGTCCATATTCACTTTGCATTTTAGGAATGGCGAGATAACCGGCCTCAAACATGCTGCTGCTGTTTATAGAAACCTGTAAACCTTTTTTATTGCCACTTTTTTTGGTAGTAACCATTATTGCGCCGCTTCCTCCACGTGATCCATATAACGCAGAGGCAGTAGCGCCTTTCAGAAAATCTATAGATTGAATATCGTCTGCAGGAACATCTCTTAAAGTCATATTTCCATAAGGAACTCCATCAATTACCAGCAACGGTGCTTCTCCGCGCATGGTAATTTGTGGCGCCGACATAAAATCGGGACTGTTCTTTACAACCAATCCGGAAACTTTGCCGGTAAGAGAAGTAGCCACATCAATCCCTTTTACAGTTTGAAGCGTGGAGCCTTCCACCTTTTGAGTGGCGTAACCAAGTTCGCGCTCTTGTCTTTTTATACCCAAAGCGGTAACAACCACTTCATTCAAGCCGGTAGCTGCCGGCTGTAAACTAATATTTAGCTCTGTTTGTCCGTTTACTGCAATTTCGACACTTTCATAACCGATAGAAGTTACGACGAGTGTCGCATTTGTTGGAACGTTTATAGAAAAGTTTCCTTTAGCATCCGTACTGGTTCCAGCCGTGCTGCCTTTTATCTGGATGCTTACTCCCGCCAAAGGTTTTCCGGTCGACTTGTCGGTTACTTTTCCATTTACCAAAATATCGGTAACCTCTTCATCTTCTTTTACCAATACAACCAGGTTATTATCGAGTTGCTTATAAGAAAGGCCTGTTCCGGATAATAATTCTTTCATTACCTGTGATAGTCCAGCGTTGGTAACATTCAGCGTTATTTTATCGTTGCCGATATTTCGCTCGCTGTACAAAAACCGGTAAGGCGTATGTTTTTCAATAGTTGAAAGTGCTTTTTTTAATTCTACTGATTTCAGGTTAAGTGTTATATTCTGAGAATACGTTTTTGCACTTAACTGCATACAGGAGATAAAAATGAGAATAATAGTAAATTTCATAATGAGCAATGACTTTTTGAGCCAAGGTTTTATCAATACACCATTTTGGTGTTTAAAAAGTTTCATAACTTTAATTTAGAAAGTTAAATAAAGGTGGTCTTCTCCGCCAGGGAAGATCACAATACAATTTTTTTGTTTTGACTTCTATCGGGGAATGCCGCCAGCATTTCCCGTTTTTTTATGTATCATTTATCAGCATGTATTTGGATTTTTTTTATGGTTAAAAGATCAGGACGTTATTTCCTTCTATTTTATAATTAAACTTTTCCGTTAATTTCAAAGCTTTCAAAACTTCATCAATTGTTTCGTTTTCAAAAACACCGGTAAACCGGAATTCCTTAACCCCGCTATTTGAAAACCGGATGTTTATGCCGTACCTGCGTTCCAGATCCGTTGCCAGTTTTCCAAAGCTTTCATCCTGGAAAACCAGTTTATTGTCGAGCCACGATGTTTCTACGATGGCGCTGTCCTTGTCAGACACATAATGCAGGCTGCTAATCAATAACCGGGCTTCCTGGGCCGGAGATGACGTTGCCAATGATGAAATGTGTTTTGAAGAAGGCTCGTTCGAAACAATCAGCTTTTCTTTTGGCCTCAGAATGATTTTGTCCGACGGACGATCATTTAATGTTACTTCTATTAATCCGCGAATCAAAGTGGTTTCAGAAGTAGAATCTTCGGGATAAGATTTCACATTAAATTCAGTACCCAGCACTTTAATGTTCATTTTGCTTGTATGAATAATGAACGGAACTTTTGCATTATGCGTTACATCAAAAAAAGCTTCGCCGGTTAAAAACACTTCGCGTTTATCACCTGAAAATCTTGCAGGAAATTTAAGGCGGCTGTCGGAATTCATCACTACTTTGGTACCGTCCGACAGCATTATGGTTGACTTCGTCCCTTTTGGCGTTTCTTTTATCTGCCATGGGAAACTTTTTGTTTGAAGGCTTGCTATTGAATGATCGTTACTTTTTTTAAGAATGAAATAGGCGGCTGCAATACAAACGGCTATGAGTACTGCTACTTTAGAAAAATTGAAGAAAAATTGAATCGCTTTCTTTTTTGAACCAGCAGAACGAACCGGTTTTTTTTCACCTTCATTTTTCTCTTCCTTTATTTGCAACAATATTTTTTGTAACGCTTTATCAGTATCTGTAGTGATGCTGCTTTTATTTTCCCAATATTCTTTCAAAAGATGAAACTTCTTTTTATAGAAATCATTTGCAAGGAAACTTTCCAGTTCCTTAACGTCTTCGTCACTGCCTTCTCCAGTAAGAATTCGCGAGACTAATATCAAAAATGAGTCATTGTCCATAAAATTGTTAAAAGCAATTTTTAGTTGTTTTTCTTAAATGATTATCTATAAAGATTGCATGATTATCCTGTAATTCCGCTTATTACACAAGGACAATATTTTTTTAAAAATTACTTACAGGAATTGAAAAAGAATTGAGAATCGAAATTCAGAATACAATCTGATCTTAAAAGAAAATCCACGAGAAGAGAAAATTGAAAGACTTAAAAGGCTTGCTTTTACTTTTGGCCGACGGCTGTTTTGAATCAATATAAGGAGTGAGAATATGATCCAGTTTTTTCATGGCTCTTACCAATTGCGTTTCAACGGTGCGGGGAGATATGTCTAAAATTTCAGCTGCCTGTTTATATTTTAATCCTTCTTCTTTTATGAGCTTAAAAATTATTTTGCATTGCAAGGGCAGCGTTTCAATCGCTTCGTTCATTTTAAAAATCAGTTCTCTTTTCTCCAGTTCTTTTCCCGGATCGTGCGGATTTATGATCTCATGAACTCCTGCATCTTCCAGATAAACCAATCTTAAGTTGGAGTATTGTTTGATTTGATTTAGCGACATATTCTTTACTGCAATGAATAGATAAGTCTCCAGGTTCCGGATTTCTGTTTCTTTTCTTTTCATCCACAACTTTAAAAGGACGCTGGAAATAATTTCCTCAGCACATGCTTTATCTTTTACATAAACGATACAAAAATTCAACAGCCTTTCATAAAAGATCTGAAAGATCTCTTCAAATGCCTTTTCATCGTCCCCTCGGCAGATCCTTTCTAAAAGTCGTGCTATGTGTTCTTTATTTTTTTGCAAAATTGAAGAAGAGATTTACAATCGATACATTCAATGGTTTATTGACCATTATTTTCTGAAAAATGCTGCATGGTAAAATTGTTAAACAAAATTTTCTTTTCAAAAATCACTACCACCTAATTCTTTCACCCTTATTTTAAACGATCATTAAACAGTATTGATTGGACAAATAAAAGATAAAAAAACAGAAAAAACGCATATTTCTTTGTTCACTGATTTATTTTCCCGAAAGTAAAAAAAAGGGAAAGAAATTCAAAAAATGCAGCTCTAATTTTAAAAATTGAGTGTGAAACATCTTTTTAAGGCAAAACAACAAATGTTACCAAATTCATATCACTGTTAAAGAAAAAGAGAAATAGTGTCTATTTCTTACGTTGCCCAATCACAATCGTCCCCATTGACAAAAGAAAGCATCGGCAAAGCGGCTTTGGCACAATATTTATATTATACCAGTCACACCACACTTGTGTACGAAAAGTACATAAAGCCGTTGCAATATGAAAAACACTGATTTGATTTTTGAATAATTGCGTTAGTTGCATTATTTCTTCATACAGGTCAGACTTGCAGTGGAAATTTTGAAGACGAAGCAACCCTTCGTCTTCTTTTTAAATAAACCCCATCGGAAATACACAAAAATGGCTTTCTCAAAATTGAGAAAGCCATTTCTATTTGGCTGGAAAATTTTAAAAATTCCTGGAACCGTCTGCCTGGTAAGTATAACGGAACTTATAGATTAAGGTAACTGGAACCGGACCGGTAAAAGGCAGGTAGGAAACTGAAAGAATTTCCATTTTTACATAATGTCCATCTGCAGTCTTAAATACAAAAAATTGTCCTGCTTTCGGATGAAATGTATGAGTCGGGTCGTTTGGATCATAATTATACCATCCTGTTGTATATCCTGCATCAATTGCTGTTTGGGTTGTTGTTGTATCATATGCATATCCTGTTTCAGGAGCTGAAGTGAAAGTTTCATAAACTCCTGGCTGTGTAATAACAGCAGCGTTTCCCGGACCGCTTGCATGGCTATTTACGATAATATTTACGAAGCGAATTCCAAAATCCCATTTCAAAGAGGCAGAATCACTATTTGGTACTACTGAACTGTCTTTAAAGCTATAAAGAGTATAAGGAGCAGTAGAGCTAAAAGGAACTTGTATCGAATCCGTTACAGATACCGATAAGTTTGGAGCCGGTGTTGGATTATTTTTTTTACTACAAGAAATAACTCCAGTCGTTAGTGCTACTAATGCGAGCACGCTTAATTTCACAGTTTTCTTTTTCATTTTGTTTTATTTTTCAAGTTTAAAATTTGCATTGATAAAATATGTTCTGCCATAAATATTCGGCATCAGTAGCGGGTTTTTATAATTTAATATATTTTCAATCCCACCCTGCACTTCCCAGCGGGTTACCAGTCTTTTCGAAACAGTTGCATTCAAAAGCACAAATCCTTTTACTGATTCGCGCTCATCTGTATAAACGCCGCTGCCATTTTGAAAACCATCAAGCCCACTAAATCCGTAGGCGCCGCGATATTTTACCGTGATAAATGCATTGGCTTTACAGCCGAGATTATTATATTGAAATCTAAGATTCGCGGTATTCCTGCTCCTGTTGTATAGCCCTTTGTATTCACCCTTTGTAACCAGCGTGGTGACATAGGTATCCGGATCACGCTTATACAATTTGCCGTCTTTGATTTGCTGCAATATTTTTTTGTCTTTGGCAATTAAATATTGGTAGCCACCAAACAAAGAAAAATTTTGGTTGAAATTGTAAGAAAAATTAACCTCTGTTCCTTCAGTAAAAACCTTATCGAGGTTCATATAAGAAAAAATAGACTGATTGTTCGTTTTATTAAAAGGCAGGTTGTAAGATTCTATCAGGTTACTGATGTCATTTCTAAAAAAATTAACCTTGAAAACCGCATGGCTGTTGATTGTATAATCAAATCCTGCGTTTATTCCAATCGATTTTTCAGGAGAAAGTTGATAACCGCGCATGTAGGGATCAAGATTGATGTCGGGATTTATTTGCCCGGTTTTCTGCAACATTTGCAATCCATGTCCCAATTCACTTGCACCGAGAATGGTATAACCGATGAGGGAATTAGAAAAATTCAAAAACTGCTGTCGGAAATCAGGCGCTTTAAAACCGGCGCCAATGCTGCCTTTGAGAATAAAAGCAGGTGTTAATTTATAAGCAACTGCCAGTTTAGGACTCAGTTGTGCCGGATACAAAGAATTTTTATCAAACCTGGCGCCCATGATGATATTGGTTTTGTCTTTCCACTGAATTTGTTTCTGAACAAAAGCATACCACGCATCCAGTTCTTTCCGGGAACTGTATCTTGTTGAATTAACTGTTTCAAAATTATAACCAGCGCCGGCGACAAACAACACCGCAGGATTTTTTCCCACATTTACTTGTATTTCCGGCCGCAAAAGAAAATCTGTTAATTGAATTTTTTCATATAATGAATCATTCCTTTTCAAATAAACTCCTGCATTATTGGTATAGGAAGTGGTATAAACAGAAGCTGTGTAATTCAATCCACCATTTACTTTGTGATCATATCGGGCAAATAAACTTCCATCCGTTTCCGCGGTAGTACCTTTTACAATTTGCGGTTCTGATTGCGGGTAAATGAGGTAGTTATTGAATTGTTTTTCTGAAAAATATCTTGCTGATAAAGTCAGTTTGTTTTTGATACTGATGTTATAGGTAAGTTTGGCACTTGCAGAATAATCCACAAACGGATCAATAGTCTTTCCATAAATGTTTTTATCAAGATCGTAGCCGTCACTGCTGTACCGGTTTATAAAAAGCTCCAGTGCGGTTTTCTTTTTTTTTATTGCTCCTGCTGCCGTTAGTCCAATGGTATTGTTTGTAGCATAGTGAGCCTGAAGATTCAGCGAATTTTTAACCGGATCTTCTGTGATGATATTAATGACTCCAGCCAAAGCATCGGAACCGTACAAGCAGGTGGCCGGTCCCCGGATTATCTCAATTTGTTTGATATTTCCGACCGCAATTCGTCCCAGATTGATAATGCCGGCATTGCGCCCTATAAGCGGCTCGCCATTTACCAAAATCAACGTGTAAGCCGGATCCAATCCCTGCATCTGAATACCATCACCAAATGGATTTGGATATCCCTGTAATGCTGTTCCCAAAGGATTATTTGCGATTACCAGTCCGGTTTGCATTTGCAAAATATCGATCAGTTTTTGTGAACCAGAAAAGTGAATATTTTTTTCAGAAATAACCTGTACGGGTAAGGGAATATTGGAGACTTTATTTTCTGTTCGCGTTGCAGTTACCACCACTTCGTCCAACACTTTTGCCGCAGAATCTTTTTGCCTTTGTGCAGTAGCACAATCGCTAAAAATCACCACAACCATAAAGAAATATCGTAACTTTTTTAGCATATCAATCCGTGCAAAAGTGCTTTACTTCCTGTTAATTTTTATCACTGTACTGTCAAAACGGGCACTACACAAGATGCTTTTTAAAACAATCAGGTGAAAGAAAAATAAAATCCAATTATTTCTTCTTTTATTGGATATTATTGAAAAAGGCAGGCAATGATTTTCGTAATTCGTAACATAGACCTTCCACAGCAAGAATAAATCAGCGAAACAACAATTCGCAAGGTTTTATCCCGGTATGTTTTTTAAAAGCGGTAGAAAAATGTGAAATAGAAGAATATCCCAGTGAAGCCGAAACTTCCGTTACAGTCAATCCTTTTTCATACAATAAGTACTTTGCATGCTCCATTCTCTGGCTTTGAAAAAAATCAAAGATGGTAGTCCCATACATTTCTTTGAATCCTTTTTTCAGGTAACATTCATTAATAGCAGCTTTGCGGCTGAGCTCGCGAATGGTAAGCGGCTCTCCAATATGTTGTAATAATACATCTCGTGCCAAAGCAATTTTTTCGCGATCAGCTTCATTCATCAGGAACTTACAGGAAAAAGTTTCTTCACCGTCGCCTTCACCGCCCATGCATTCGATACTATACAACAACAACATTTGCGTTTGTGCATTAATAAAAATATTTTCCAGCGTGTCGGTGTAAGTATGATTCATCAACGACTGAAGAACCGTTCTGGTGCGGCCACAAATCGAAAAGTTTTTTGTAAAAGACGTCGTGTGGTTAAAGTTTAAAATATCTTCTGAAAAAGTAGTTGTTTTTAATCCTTTTACAAATTGTGTCAGATGGTCTGTATTAAAGCGAAAACAAGCCACGTCAATCGTCTCAACCAGTTCATCGCAATTATGTGATTCAGAATGTTTACAAAAACTGCATTCGGAATCTTTTTGTTTGCAATAGCGGTTTCCTTCCATACAGAAAACCAATTCAATATTTCCTGATTTTTGATCTTCAGCATTATAGTTATAAACCATCATCGCTGTTTCCTCGATACTCACGTTTGGAGATTTGCGATAGCGATTGATAACATATTGAACAGAACCGGGAATACTCTGTGAACTATGTTGTACCAACTCCATCTCTTCCTGCATTACAGGACGGGTGAGTGCAATTGATAAAATGTTTTGTGCAGATTCCATTGTAAAAAAATTGAATGAGGCAAAGTTACAAATTTTAAAGGGCATTATCGACCTCGAACCGGCAATATGAGCAGAATCATATGCAGATTTTAGTTGTTTCTGTTGAAATAAAATGATATTTTGGAGTAATTTTTAATAAAAATAATTTGCGATGAGAACCGTAAATCAATGGCTGGAAGAATATGGTGAAAGCCATAAAAACGAAACCAATAAATCCATTCACTGGATTTGTGTACCGGCAATATTCTTTTCTATTGTTGGTTTATTATACAGTATCAAACTGCCATGGATCATCGATACACACACGGTAAATGTAGCAATGATCGCTATTTTACTGATCACTCTTTACTATTTACGTCTTTCACTTCCCCTGGGAATCGGCATGTTTATTTTTGGAGTTATTTGCCTTTTTATCGCTCATCTTATTGAAAAATATGTACCTCCTCCTTTATGGCTTGTGTGTGTAATTATTTTTATACTTGCCTGGATTGGCCAGTTTTATGGCCATCATGTTGAAGGTAAAAAACCATCTTTTTTGAAAGACATCCAGTTTTTATTGATTGGACCGATGTGGTTGATCAGTTTTATTTATCAGGCAATTGGCATAAAATACTAGATAGCCGATGAAGAATTGCCAGTATTTCTTTGTTTGCTGCCTGATGAAAGCCTTCTGGGAACAGCTCAGTTATTCAAACAATCCCCTATTCAACAATTGCAACGTTTTTTCTTTATCCTCCTGTGAAATAAGAATAGAAATATTATGCTGGCTGCCACCAAAACTTACCATCCGCACGGGAATTTCTGTGAGACTGTCAAAAACTTTTGCCAGCAAGTTTTCTGTCTTAGAAATATGATAACCAACTATAGAAACAATCGTTTGATTTCTGTCGATTTCTATGCTTCCAAACATTTCCAGTTCTTTAATAATTTCTTTTAAAAAAGTATCATTATCAATGGTAAGAGAAACAGCAACTTCAGAAGTGGTAATCATGTCAATGGAGGTTTGATATTTTTCAAACACTTCAAAAATCTTCCTTAAAAAACCATAAGCAAGCAACATACGGCTGCTTTTTATTTTTATCGCAGTGATAGAATCCTTTGCTGCTATTGCTTTTACGCCTTCTGAATCTGAATGGCCTTCTATGAGAGTTCCTGCCGCATCGGGTTCCATTGTATTCAGTAATTTTACCGGAAAATTAAAATGCTGCGCAGGCCAGATGCTTGCAGGATGTAAGATCTTCGCACCGAAATAAGCAAGTTCCGCCGCTTCGTCAAATGATAAATGCTGAATCGGTTTTGTGTTTTTTACAATTCGCGGATCGTTGTTGTGCATTCCATTGATATCCGTCCAGATCTCACATACGGAAGCATGAACAGCAGCTGCAATTAATGAAGCGCTGTAATCGCTTCCGCCGCGTTTGAGATTGTCCACTTCGCCTTTGGCATTTCTGCAAATGTATCCCTGGGTAATAAAAAGAGTATCTCCCTGGTGTGCTTCCAATAAATTGGCAAGTTTCACTTTTATATTTTCCACCTGCGGTTCACCAAAGACGTCAATACTCATAAAGTCGAGCGCCGCCAGCCATACATGGGGGATATTTTGTTCCTGCAAATAAATGCTGAACATTTTTGTGCTGAGCAATTCGCCCTGCGCAAGAATGTCTTTATTCAAGGCTTCACTGTAAGAAATCTTCAAAATGATGTTTAAAAATTCAAAATGCTCTGCAAGAACATCTTTTGCTTTTTGATAAAAGGTATCACTTTTTACGAGGTCTTTTATAAACTTCTGGTAATGATCTTCTAAAGCATCAATACGATTTTTTGCATCCTGGCGATTGCCCTTTGCTAATGAATCGCTTATTTCGGTTAGCGCATTCGTCGTCCCACTCAAGGCGCTTAATACAACAATTTTTGGTTCATCTTCTTTGGTGATCAGCCTGCT
>JAICYZ010000376.1 GCA_025933935.1 Chitinophagaceae bacterium | reverse complement strand
GCGTTCCCGTACATATAACTGTTGATTGTCGGTCTCACATTTTTCACGTGTCTCCCGCCACTGATCGATTCTTCCATGGCATCTTTCACGTCATATTGCCAGAATTTTCCATCCGGCAATTGCCGCTCTTTTTCCCATTGATGATAATCTGAATCCAGCGCCGGCAGATTATTTTGTATAAAACTTTTATCAGGAGTAACGAGGTAACGATTGTAAACCGCATTCTGCAACCAACTGCTAAAATTATGCAGGTGAGGACTGGGCGTTTTCTTATCAACATGCAACCAAAAATTGATGTAGTCATTTATATATTCCGGATCGTGAAGCCATCGTCCTTCATAAATATGATGGCCGAGCGCACTGCTGATCGTGTTATATTTTCCCGCATGTTTCATGGGTGTAATGAATTCTGTAAAAACATAACCATCCGGTGTTTTTTCTAAATGTTTTCTGAATGACCACCAGCGGTAATAATATATCTCTTCCAGTGTTGTGTCGGGACAATCAAAAAGCGGAATGTTTTTAGCCAGCCAGCCAAAGGCATCTTTATTGGGAACATAATTTTTTACAGCCTCTGTATCTATTGAATTGAAATAAGTGACATAAGATTTCAATTTAGCAGTGCTCAATATAAATTGTTGAGACGATTGTGCAAAGCAGGTATTTCCTAAAAAAAGCAGGATGCTTATGCTGACAACTACGAAACTGAAAAATTTCTTCATCTTTTAAAATTTATTTTTTATAAAACAAAATCTATTATCTAACACTTCTTCTATTTAAATTGAAAAACGGGGGTATTTGTCCGTTTACCGGAGAAATGTATTCTAACACTCCTTCTATTCAAATAACCAATCCAATTCTTCCTTTACTCCTGATTGAGAAAGCCCGGTATCGTAAGATCGCGTTAATTTATCATCATCGACGAAACCTAATATAAGCACGGCGCCTTTCGCCAAATCAAGTGTGTTTGTACCTGCTTTAAAAGAAAACGTGTGAATATTCACCGGCGGCATCCCTGAAATAATCAGCGCATTGGCAATTTTCGTTTGTGCCTGGCCGTAATCGTTGGCGCTTGCATCATTTTCCAAAGTAGGTGGCTGAAGATATTCCGGATTCTGAGTATTGAAATAACCTACCAAAACCTTTACCGGTTTTGCATTTGAAAATTCAAGATGCGTACCCTCTTTTAATTGTTTTACTCTCGAAAATTTTAAGCCTTGCAATTGCTTTAATTCTTCAGCAAAATTCTTGATATAAGTACTGGTATCGGTAAATAATTCCTTGCCGGTATTTATTGAATAATATCCATCAGGTTTCGTAATTAAAGTTACCGCTGCGTTTTGCAACAGCTCTATTTTTTTTACAGCGGTTTTTGACTTTGGAGCCTTCAGAGAATCAATATTTTTTTTGAAAGAAGTAAGTTCGTTTTCATACACCGGCAACATTTCTGTCCAGGTTTTAAAATTTCCATCCGCACCGCTAACAGGAATTTTTCTTTGTTTTGTTTGCATGCTGTTTGCATACAGGTAGGTGTCTTTTGTTAATGCGGCTAATTTTTTATACCAGTCTAAACTTTTCTCCAAATGTGGCAAGGCTTTCTCAAGGTCAGCAATATCATTTGAATATTTATATCGCAAAACAGATAAAGCCGCTTCAGCTTTTTCTGCATAAGTATTGGCAAGCGCATTGTAAATGTGCATGTCGTTTTTAATCCTTTCAAATTCTTTTTTATCTTTTGTAATCAAAGGTGCGGCGTGCTCAATCGCTTCCACTGCCTTTTCGCCATGAACTTTTACTTCCTTAACTATCTGAACCGGAGTTTCTCCCACATGCTTTTCGTGCTTCCATTCCCTTTCTGCATATTCGGTCAACATCTCTCCTTCAGGCGATTCAGAATTGTACAATAAAGTAAATAAACCATAACGATATGGATTGATGAGTTGTGTCATCAGCATTCCTAACGATAATGTCTGACGGTTGCCATCTGTGATACCAAATCGCCTCAACAACTTTGGCGCAATTTCACCAGACTGTTCAAAAGCGAAGAGAATATTTTTTCCTGCAGAAAGATTGCTTCCATATTTATTAGCCAGAAGACCCGCCCAATAATTCACTTCATCATTCCGGTCGCGATGGCAATTCCATGCATACCGTGCCCACGCTTTATACCACATCCAATCGCGGTCAATCTGCAACAGGCGCGGATTGGTTTTATCAGCAGTGTACGGCCAGTCCCAATAAGACGCCTGAGGATACAGGTGCAATCCGTTTGCATGATAAATATTGTGCATAGCCAAGACGCACTTTTGTATAAAATCATCAGCTGCATAACGAAACGGTTCAAGGTTTGCCATGAGGTGCACGTTTTCAATTTGCACCGTTCCTAAACTGCTTAATTTACGGTGAAGTTCTGCCCATGTACCACGTGGCTCATACGTGGTAAGCGCTTCGCCATTGTATTTGGCCATAGTATATAAATTCTTATAAAGCGGAAGCGCCTCTTTCATTACCGATGGCGCATCTGTGTCGTGAGCTCTTAAAACTATCGGCGGTTCTTCTTTTTTACCCAACGCCTTCAGGCCATCTTTCACACCGGGAATAATTGTTTTGGTGAACCAATCTATATCATCCTGACCAACGCCTTCCATTGCTTCCCCTAATGTAACCAGTAATCCAACATTCGGATATTTTTCTACAAAAGCCGCAATAGATTTTCTTGTATAATCAGCAATTAAAGGTGTAATGTGCCGGTTACGGTCCTGTGTCTTTATGTGGTTCTTTTCGGCAAACGGTTTTGATACAATAATGTTATAAAACATTTGAATCACCCAAATACCCCGCTTATCAGCTTCTTTAGTAAGAAATTGATACATCTTTTCATTCTTTTTAAAAGTGGTGTCATCCACTTCAACAGCGTAAGGATAGTCTTTCAATTTAACCAATGAAGCAAAAGGATGTCCATTCCAGAGGTACAAAGAGTTCATGCGGTTTTCAACCATTGAATCCAAAAATTTTATCCAGAGGGCTTTGT
>JAICYZ010000385.1 GCA_025933935.1 Chitinophagaceae bacterium | reverse complement strand
GGGCGACACGGTTTTAGAAACGGTTTTCTCATTGTTGATCATGCCCACATATTTGCTGTAATTGAATTGCGGATTCATCCCAATACGGGTATCTATTTTTTTAATTTTAAAACCCATTCCTCCGTACAGATAAGCCGAAATGTTTCCATTCACGTTTATCGGTTTGGTAATCGTTTTACCGGAATCAATATTGATGATCTGGTTGTTGGTTATGGAATTGTTCGTAAAATTAATTCCTGTTCCAAAATAGGAATAGACATCCTTTAGAAAATTGTAGGTATTATGATTAATGGAAAAACTGTTATTAAAAGACGGTTTCAAATCAGGATTGCCAATGTATTGATTGTAATAATCGTTATTGTTTTTTAAAGGTTGCAGTTGATTAATGGTAGGTTGGGTGGTATTCCCGTTGTAGCTGAAACGTATGCTGTGATTAGGTTTGTAGGTGTAAGTAGCTGTCGCGTTTGGATAAAAATTCACGTAATTCCGGTCGTAGTCCTGTTTGGCAGTAACATCTGTAAGTTGGAAAGCAGTAAAACCAAAACCTGCTCCGACATTCATTTTTAATTTCTTATTGGCAAAATTGATTTTCGCGGACGGAATATTTTGAACAATTTGTTGCTTAAAATTATTAGTCAATGAGTCTATCAAAGCATCATATTTTCCCGAAACAGGTGAATAGGTATTGGTAACCTGCTCGTTGGTTCCGTAATTATAAGCGAGCCTGTATCCAAGTTCCATACTTAATTTTTTGGTCAATGGCTCTGTATAAATTACGGATGCCCCTATATTTTTCGTATCCTGCTCATAATTTTTCTTTTGGTTCAGATCCTGTTTTCCGGCCGGCAATCCGTCGAGATAGGATTGGTTTTCTGATTGCAAAAAAGTAATTCCCTTGTTATCCAGGAAATTCCAATCGGCTCTTACTGACAAGGTTCTTCTGTTTTTATGGAACTTGTGGTTGAATAAAATGTTTCCTGAAATAGCTGCTTTATCGCTGTTTGTATTCAGAGTGCGGTCGCTGGAATTTTTCAAAGTTCCTGTATTTCCGGTGCTTACGGAATGAACAGTATTTTCACTTTCAGTATGATAAAAATTGGTGTTGGCTGTTATTTTCAAACTGTTATTCGAATCCAGCTTCAAATCCCAGATGCCTTTTAATTTAATATTGTGACGGTTGACATCATTTTGTGTGTTAGAATTCTCATTCAGAACCGAATCACCCACCTGCCTCTGGGTAAATGTTTGCGTGTAATTGGTGTATTGCTGGTCGTTGTACCTGGGGGTAAAATTGAAACTATATTTATCATCCCATTTATTGAAATATTGCAAGCCTGCATTCACATTGGTCATAAATCCGTTGCGTGGGTCTACATAAGGTTCATCATCGTTATTGCCACCGCCAAAAAACATAATTCCTCCATCATCCGTCATTTCCATGTTGAAATCGCTGCCTCCATACTTTTGTTCGTCCTGCCAGCTAAGCCGGTCCTGGCCCGTATTTCCATTCAGCAAAAAGGCTGATAATTTTCGTTTGCCTCTAAAAGTACTGAACATCAGGTTGTCGTTATAGCGGTTTTCAATATGCGCCTGCGGGCCTGCCGCTACATCAATTTTACCAAAATAACCATGTTTTGCATTGTCTTTCAATTTTAGGTTAATCGTCTTTTGTGTTTTGCCGTCGTCTATTCCGGTAAATTCTGCCTGGTCGCTTTTTTTGTCAAAAACCTGTACTTCTTTCACTGCATCCGCTCTCAGATTTTTTACTGCCATTCCCGGATCATCGCCAAAAAATTCTTCACCGTCAACAAGTACTTTTTGTACGGTTTCTCCCATCGCTTTTATGGTGCCATCTTTATCTACCTGGATGCCTGGTAATTTTTTTAATAATTCTTCCACATTTGCATTGGCACTCACTTTGAAACTATCGGCGGTATATACAGTGGTATCGCCTTTGATGCGTAAAGGAGCACCGGATTTTACAATAATTTCTTTCAATAACGTTCCTTTCGAAATTAACGGGATCGGTGGAATCTCTTCATCCTTTTTAACGGAGATATTGTCAAGTAAATCACCATAATACGGCTGCGAAGCCATTAAAATATAATCGCCTTTCGGTACATTTTTTAAAACAAATTTTCCGGAAGAATCCGTTCTTGTAAATTCATAAAGAATTGAATCTTTTGGGGTGATCAATGAAACAACTGCATTATAAACCGGCTTATGTTCATTCGCATCTGTTACCGTTCCTGAAATCTTTGATTGTGCGTTTGATATAAAAAACAATAAGAGGCTGATTGAAACGGTAAAGATTTTTTTCATAACTTTTATATTTTAAGAAGACAGAAATAATATCAAACCGGTTTTCGGGGGCAGGGATTTTTATAGGATGCAAAAGATCATTTATTTCATAAAATGAAGCAGCATATTTTTTAATTCAAAACAAACATAACTAAATGGTTAGTTACATAACTAAGCCATTCGTTAATGTTTTTCTAAATTAATTCTGCTCCACTTAAAATCAAAAACACGGATATTCCTGCCTTTGCTGAACGTCAGGTCTTCGTTTACTAATGGCTAAATCATTATTGCCCAAATATTTCTCGCAGCATAATCACCCCAGTCTGATAATGACTTTTTTAAGGTTTCCAGCACTTCGTTGTTTGTGGTTTTTTTTCCCTTTGTTGGGGGGATTATATCTTTTACATTTACCGAATTTACTTCTACTTTCGTTGCGTACCAGGTAGTATGCAACCGGTTAATAACCAATCCGAGTATCATTCCCGGCAAACCATTAAAGCTTTCAGGGCCGCCCGGAATCATGATTTCG
>JAICYZ010000194.1 GCA_025933935.1 Chitinophagaceae bacterium | reverse complement strand
TTCTTCGCACCGGCGGGTTCTGTTTCTGTATGGATCGAAAAATAAAGAAAAGGATTTGCGCTTATTTGTTTGTTTACTGGGCAGCCATTGCAGATAATTTATTTACTGTATTCCAGTTTCGCGTGGTTGCTTTTACTTTTAATTTTTTTTCAAAAAATGCATTGGAAATTTTCGTTTCACCATAACTGGCGGGTATAGATAAATAAATTTCTTTATTCCGCATAATAAAACGATCGGGAGAAAAATCCATACTTTGAATACTCATTGCATTTTCTTCAGAAGGAATTGCTGAGAGAAAAGTAATATGCAGTTTTTTTTCGTCTATATTTTTTTCTTTCAAAAATGGATTTGCAGAAATAATTTGTTTCATTTCATTTTCACTCCTTATAATCACCGGCACATGAAAATCGTATTTTTTAAAAACTGCTTCTTCGATTTTATTCGATAATTTTTCATCTGATAATTTTTGACTGCATTTAAAAATAACATTTCCGCTTTGGATATATGTTTTTACATCTTTGAATTTTAAATCCTCATAAAGCACTTTTAAATCCGCCATTAGAATTTTCTTTTGACCGCTAACATTGATTCCTCGCAGGATGGAGATGAAGGTTTGCATAATTCCTAAAATTCTTTGTTCAAATATGGATTAAATTCTTCACTTGGTTGGAAGTAAACATCCTTGTATCAATTCCAGGTTCGCTTTTTAATGATTTTCGCTGTCATACAAAATTCACAAAAAGGAAAAATCAAAGACATTTTATTTTCAGAGATCGGTTTGCGTGCTTTTGACACAAAAAAATTATTGCTTATCCTGCACATCGGGTCGCTTTCAGGTAAAAAATTGTTCACACTACAAATGTAAATTCTACCATTTATCCATTTTATTTCCCCTTCGTAAAAATATTTTATTTTTATTTTTAAATGCAAAATGCCATGAAAGCCTTGCCAGTATTGGATTCTTTGAGCATTAAGAGGAGTGCTACCTTAAGAAAGCAGGTAGTATGTATTGCATAGTATTGTGAAATGTATTATCTTTGTTGTGCAAATCTGAAAAAAGATAAAAAACCAATCACCATGAACATTGATAACACAGCAAGCCAGATGCGAAAAGGGGTTTTGGAGTTTTGCATTTTGTCAATCATCAAACTGGGTGAGGCATACCCGAGTGATATTATTGACATTATGAAATCGGCTAACCTCAATATCCTGGAAGGAACACTGTATCCTTTGCTAACAAGATTAAAAAATGCCGAATTTCTCACATACCGCTGGGTAGAAAGTAACAGCGGCCCGCCACGCAAATATTTTTCTCTTACAGAAAAAGGAGCAAAATTTTATGAAGAACTGGAGGCAACATGGCTGGAGCTGGCAGGCGCGGTGGAAACCATAACGGGCAAGAATAAATAACCATAAATCAACTTAACAACCAATAAACTACATTTAAAATGAAAAAGGTAATTAATATAAATTTTCAGGGTACGATAGTGCCGATTGAAGAAAGTTCTTATGAATTGCTGCAACAATATATCGAAAGCCTGCGCCATTATTTTGCCAATGAAGAAGGAAGAGATGAGATCATTAATGATATTGAAAGCCGCATTAGTGAATTGTTTCAGGAAAGATTAAAAGCTGGCAGCACTTGTATTACAGACGATGATGTAAATACAATTATTAAAAACATGGGACGTCCTGCTGATTTTGAAGAAGCAGATAAAGGCGATAATGAAAGCGATAAAAGTGCAGGCTCTGCTAACGCTAAAAAAAGTGAAAACTTTTTCCAGGGGGATTGGAGCTGGAAAGGCAAACGCCTTTATCGTGATGAAAACAACAAAATTCTTGGTGGTGTTTGTAGCGGTATCGCCGCTTACTTTGGAATAGACCCGGTAATCGTCAGGATTTTATTTCTTGTTTCCGGAATCGGAGTCCTTGCTTACATCATCTTATGGATGTTTGTCCCCGGAAGCAATATGCTTGAAAATGGCGTGCGCAAAAGGTTGTATCGCAATCCTGATGGGAAAATCATCGGCGGAGTGTGCAGTGGAATAGGAAGCTATTTCGATGTGAATCCATGGTTGCCAAGATTTATCTTTTTAATTCCATTTATCTCTTTCTTTTTCAGATGGGGACATATTGGGCCACTTACTTTTCCAAATTTTTTAAGCTTTTCTTTTAGCCCGGGCAGTTTCATTATTTATATCATCCTGTGGTTAGTGATTCCAGAAGCAAATACGACATCAGAAAAACTGGAAATGAAAGGCGAAAAGGTCGATTTAAATTCTATTAAAAATTCGGTTTTGAAAGAAATGAAAGAAGTAGGTGTAAGAGTAGGAAAAATGGGGCAGGATGTAGGTGAAAGAATGGGGAAAATGGGTACAGAAGCGGGAAATTTTGCCAAAGAAAAGGGCGCGGATTTTGGAAAAGAAGTTCATTTTGCTGCACGCCGCTCCAGCGGAATGTTGGGAAAGGTCATTACAACGATCTTTAAAATATTTATGTATTTTATTCTCGGCTGCATCGCTTTGGCAATCATCATTGCATTGTTTGCAATAGCCATTGTCGCCATCGGTTTATTTCCTTTGAAGAATTTCGTTTTGACTGAAGGCTGGCAAACTATTCTTGCCTGGGGAACCTTAATTTTCTTTATCGGAGTGCCGGTGATTGGCATCATCACTTTTATCATCAGAAGATTTGCAAGGGTAAAAACAGCGAATAAATTAATGCGATACTCCTTCGTGGCACTTTGGATTGTCGGAATCGTTTGTTTTGTCTCTTTGATCACCTCTGTTGGGCGTGATTTCAGAAGTATCAGTTCATTAAATGAGCAACAGATTCCTTTATCAAATCCTGCAGTAAAAAGCCTTGAAGTAGTTCCGTTTCAAAATTTGAATTACAGGCGCATTGGATGGTTTAACCTCGAACCGTTTGGAACTTTTGGTTCTACAGACGATACTGCTTTCATTGGAAATGTAAGAATAAGAATCACAAAATCTCCAACCGATAGTTTTCAGCTGAGCATTATTAAAATGTCGAATGGCAGAAGCAGGAGATTTGCCGATACACTTGTTTCGCTCATCAGTTTCAATGCACAGCAAAATGATTCGCTACTGATGTTAGACCGCGCCATCACTGTAAATACAACCGATAAATTCCGGAATCAATATGTTGAAGCAACGATTGCTGTACCGGTAGGTCATTATATTAAAATAGACAAAAATTTCGGATATGGCAATCGTGTCAGATATCGCCTTTTTACCCAGGATCCTGACTGGTATTATTATAACAACGACAACGACAATGACAATGACTATGATTACAGCTATGGTGTCAAATACGTGATGAAGCAGGATGGTCTTTATACAATGGATGGAAAGCGGTCTGATGGAAGGGATGATGATTGGAACAATAATTCTGATGATAATAATAATCAAACGTCTCCACCGGCAAATGATCAAGGCGGCACATACCGTTATGATAAAAATCCAAAAATCGATTCTTTAAAAAATGCACAGGAAAAGCAAATTCAGAAAATGCAGGCGGCAGTGGATTCGATGAAACAAGCCCGTGAAAAAGAAGTGAACCATTTGAAAGATTCATTAAACAAAGCAAAAGATGAAATCGATAAAAAGATTGAAAACCTGAATAAAAGAACCGCTTTAATTCCTAATTGTGATCAAAAAGCTGCTGATAATTATACATTCATTATGTATATCTGAAAAATAGTTGTGGAAGTTTAGTTGATGAGGCTTCATGCAATAGCATGAGGCCTTTTTTCATAACAAAATCAAACAAAGAATTTTTTGATCAATCTAATGCTTTAAGCGTTAGTGTGAAAAGCTTGCAAACTTTCGGAATTTGTAAAACATTAATTGTGCTTATTTCTTTCTCTGCTATCACTGATGTTTATTCAACAAAAATACAATTCCAAACCTTCGGCAAATTGGAATTAACTTTGTGATCTATTTATCAAAAAATAAAAAATCGAAATGGATCCTGAAAGAACAGAAGTTTCTACTCTCGGAGAGTTTGGCCTGATCGATCATCTTACGAAAAATAACGAAATCAGAAATGCTTCTACCATTGTAACAGTCGGTGATGACGCAGCGGTGATGGATTATTTTGGAAAACAAACTGTTGTTACTACCGACATGCTGGTCGAAGGAATTCATTTTGACCTGATGTATAATCCGCTAAAACATTTGGGTTATAAAAGTGTGATCGTAAACCTGAGTGATGTGTATGCAATGAACGCTTCGCCGGCACAGATAACCATGAGTATCGCATTTAGTAACCGTTTCAGTGTGGAAGCACTCACTGAATTTTATGATGGTGTTTATGCCGCTTGTGATAAGTACAATGTGGATCTTGTAGGTGGAGATACTACTTCTTCTCAAAAAGGATTTATTATTTGTGTGACTGCAATTGGTGAAGTAGCGCCGGATAAATATGTGACAAGAAGTGGTGCAAAAAAAGGCGATCTGATTTGTGTAAGTGGCGATCTCGGCGGCGCTTTTCTCGGGTTAACTTTGCTTGAAAGAGAAAAGAAAATATTTTTGGAAACAAAAGGAGTGCAGCCAGACCTGGAAAACCAGGACTACATAGTAGGGCGGCTTTTAAAACCTGAAGCAAGAAGAGACATTATTGATTTTTTTGAAGAAAAACAAATTCTGCCCACAGCAATGATTGATATCAGCGATGGATTAAGCAGCGAGCTTTTGCATATTTGTAAAAGAAGCGACGTGGGTTGCGTCTTGTATGAAGAAAAAATTCCGGTTAATGAAATGGCGCGCCAATTTGCTTATAAATTGGAACTCGATCCTACTGCCTGTGCGTTGAGTGGTGGCGAAGATTATGAATTGCTTTTTACCATTGATCAGAAAGATTATGATGCAGTCTCCCTGAACACAGATATCAGTATTGTAGGACACATTACCGGCAAAGACGACGGTTCTGTCATCATTACAAAAGGTGGAAATAAATATCCGCTGACGGCACAGGGTTGGAACGCGCTTAAATGATTTTTTTTAATTTTCTTTAAAAGAATATTATCGTAACATTTTTATACGGATTGCAAATCATGAGGCGCTTATTTTTCCTGTTTTCCTTACCATTATTTTTTTCGTGCTCCGTCTCAAAAAATTATAATCCCGATAAAAAATACTCAAAAGAAGCTTTACAGGAAGATTATACGTTACTGAGAAATATTTTAGAAAAAAAACATCCGGCTCTTTATTGGTACACACCAGCAGATAGCATGAATTATTACTTTGACAGAGGTTACAAGGCGATCACCGACTCGATGACTGAGCTTCAGTTTGGGTGGCAAATATTAGCCCCGCTTACCGCAAACATTCATTGTGGCCACACGAGTTTCAGCATGAGCAAGGGCTGGCAGCATTTTATAAAAAATAAAACCATTCCTTCATTTCCGTTGTTTTTGAAAGTTTGGAAAGATACGATGATGGTTATTGGCAATCTGAATCACAAAAACCGTTTGATTCAAAACGGATCTTTTATTACTGCAATCAATGGAATGCAGAACGCCGATCTCATCAATTACATGTTCCATTTCCTGGTAGAAGATGGTTATTCTGAAAATGTAAATTATATCCGCCTCAGCGTTGATTTTCCTTATTTTCATCGCAATATTTTCGGCTTGTATAAAAAATACCAAATAGATTATACGGACAGCAATGGCGTGGAAAAGAAAACCCTGATTCCTTATTTTGCACCTCCTGTACCCGATACCGCCAATAAGCAAAATAAGGAAAGGAAGCTCCGCGAGAGAAAACGAACACACCAGGAACGGCTGCAGGATATCCGTTCTTTAGAATACGATTCGCTGTTTGCTTTAATGACCGTAAATAGTTTTTCTAAAGGACATTTAAAAGGCTTTTTCAGAAGGTCTTTTCGTGAAATGCGGAAAAATAAAACGAAGAATTTGGTGATTGATATTCGTGCAAATGGTGGTGGCGATATTATAAAATCCGTTTTTCTTACAAAATATTTAAGAGATAGATCTTTTAAGGTCGCCGATTCAGCTTATGCCATCAGCAATACATTGAAGCCTTATACAAAATTTATTTCCGCTGGCTTTTTGAATAACATCGGTTTATTTTTTGTAACCCATAAGGAGAAAGACGGCAGGTATCATTTTGGTTATTGGGAGCGCCACCGCTTTTATCCAAAAAGAAAAAATCATTTTGATGGAAACATTTTTGTTCTCACTAACGGGTTTACTTTTTCTGCGTCTTCGTTATTCTGTAATGCCGTAAAAGGACAAAAAAATATAAAATTAGTAGGTGAAGAAACCGGGGGCGGCTGGTATGGAAATTCCGGAATAATGATTCCAAATATTACTCTTCCGAATACAAAATTAAGAGTGCGGCTTCCTTTTTTTAAACTCGTTCAATATGATCATATTCCTGTAAAAGGCACCGGTGTGATTCCTGATGTTTATGTAGGTCCAAACTGGCGTGATATCTTAAAAGGAAAAGATTCAAAAATCGATAAAGTAAAAGAAATAATTGAGAAAAATGAAGTTGATTAATTCATGTTTTTTCTCAGACATTTCAGTAAAGCAACAAATAATGACAATTCTATCAACGTTTAAAATACTTTACTAAACCAGCGCCAGCAACACCTGCCACGCATCCGCAACTTTTCCATCATCCAATAATTCTTTCGCGTATTTATGCAATTCCGTTTCCATTTCTTCAGGATCTGTCGAGAAATATTGAAAAATGTTTTTCAGTTTTTCGTCCTCGAATGACGGGTTTACCATCGGTATTTCAATCACATTTGCCAGCTGAATAAGATGGTCAGAAGACAAAATTCTGCTGTTAATAATGCTTGCCGGTAAATGATTTGCTTCCAATTACGTTACGTTTTAAATGATTTAAAAAAAATCATTTGCGGCAAATGTAAAATGAAATAAAAGGAAATAAGTTGTCAGCCGATTTTATTGCCCGATACCCGCAGATTATTTTGAATATTTCTTACGCCTGAAACATTTTCTACCAGGTTTTCTGCACGTCGTTTTTCGAAACGCGTATCAACGGTTCCTGACAAAATAAGCTCGCCATCTTTTACATCGAGGTCAATATTTGAAGCATCAATTAATGAATCATCCATCAAGCGGTCAGATGCATCTTCTTTAATCCTTTCTATCGAACGGTTGTAATTTTTAGGACCTTTTCCACGATGCGGTCCTTCGGGCATCGTGTAATTCCTTTTTTTGTGGCCATAAAAATCATTGTTTTTATACGGATGTTCGGGAGGATAAACAGGAGGCCGCTCATTAGTCCTTTCCAATTCATCCTGACGGTA
>JAICYZ010000388.1 GCA_025933935.1 Chitinophagaceae bacterium | reverse complement strand
TGATAAAACATAAAAATTGTTACTTACCAATTGATGCTGTTTGTCGAACAGGCGAAGATCTAAAAAGTATGTTTTGCTCAAATTCAAATTGTCAGGAAGAGTAAACGCTTCTTTTGTTTGCAACGATTCGAGTTCAGAAACAGGCAATGATTTTTTTAGAACTGATTTAGAATTCGCATCAAGCACGTTGATATCCGCTGTAAGGCCACCGGATTTTTTTGAAGTATTATTCATCACATCTACTGTCTGCTTACCGTAATCATAAAAGATATGCAGTGGCTCATTCGCTACTCTCGCTCCATACAAAGCGCCGGTTGGCATCAGGTAATAATCATAAAATTGCCACCACAGCTTTGGCCATGAAGCATTGTACATCCATTGAATAATGCCGGTAGCTTCAGGACGATTTGCTTCAAAAGCTTCAAACATCGCACGCATTCCTTCATAGTTCATGTACTGTGCTTTGCGCAAATAATCTTTTAAATCATTTGGCTGGCCGAGCCTCTCATCGATTGCATTATTATAGGCATCGAGGTTGTGAAATTTTCCTCTTGCTGCATGATACAACCATGAACTGCCGATTGGCCACAACGAATCTTTCGGAATCATTTTTTCCAAACTTTCCAAAACAGGAACCTGTGGGCCAGGGCCGGTTTCGGTGTTAAAACCAAAAGCGCCGCCATAAGACGTATCAATGTACCAGTAAGCCGGTGGAACATAATCATAAGGGCCACGCATTTTCATTCCTGTTGGGCCGGTGATCTCACTCTTCCATTCCTTTGCAGATTGCGCATATGGCCTTGTTGGATCCTGGTCTTTTAAAACCGCCAAATATTTTGTTTCGAGTTCGGGTCTTGGCCATTTGTCGCTTCCATAAAGCCAGAGAAAAATGCTCGGATGATTTCTTAACCAAACGATCTGGTCATTCCATGATTTCGCAGCAACATCCATCTGATCGGGAGTGACGATGCAACCATATTTGTCTTCATAATTTCCTCCAAAAATTCCTTTCCATTCCCATTGGCAACTGAAACCGACCATGACCAAAATTCCTTTTTCATCACAAAGGTTGTACAAATGCTCGTCCGATCCCCAGAAGCCTTCCATCCTTATCGCATTCAGATTCATATGAACGGCATAATCAATTCCGGCGCGTTCATATTCGGGTGTGGCATTCAGCAACATCGGGTCTGTCCAGCCCCCGCCTTTTATCAAAATCTTTTTTCCATTCAAACGATATGCTCGAAAACCCCTGTCAGTCATATACCCTGAAACAGAACGAACACCAAACTTTATTTTTTTGCTGTCAGAAAGCTGGTTGTTAATATCAAAATTCATTTGCAACGTGTATAGATACGGATCGCCTAAATCGTGTGTCCACCACAGTTTCGGATGCATCATGGTCAGTTGGCGATATTGTTCCGGAGAAAGAATTACCTCTTTGATTTCATGCGGTTCGAGAGAAACATTTGTTGAAAGGTGAATATCATTCCCAATATTCGTTTTTAACTTACCGGATACTTTTTTATCAGAAAAATTCTGAAGATCAACCCTTACTTTAATATTTGCATAGCTGAGAGTAGCCGTATCAACATCGGTGATCACAAAAGGATTTTCGATGGCCACAGGGCCGCTTTCCATGAAATGAACGTCGCGCCAGATTCCCATGTGGTTATCGGCCGGCTCAGGATTCCAGTCAACAAAGCCAATATTCAGATCTGCAGGCTGACCTTGTGTAACCTTTACTGCCAGTACGTTTTCACCTTTTTTAATAAAGGGTGTTACATCAAAAATAAATTGCCGAAAACTTCCTTTTACCGTGTCGCCTGAAGCTACTTTTTTTCCATTGAGCCAGATGTCGGCATAATAACTGATGCCATTGAAACGAAGGCGATACACCTGCCCCGGATTTATTTTTTCAACATTAAAAGTGCGGCGATACCACCATGGCGCCTTGAACAAACTGTCAGGAATTTTTTCAAGATTGCGGTTGTAAAAAACATTTTTAAAAACCCCGGCATCCACCAACGAACCTAAGGTGCTGTTTGGAACTTTGGCGGCATACCAGTTTGTTGGATGAAATTTTAAAGTAGAAATTTCTTCATCGCTTGCTTTCACTTTCTCAGAAGATTGGATTTGCCAATGATCAGCAAGCTCGGTGTTTTTGACACTCCAGGCATTTTGAGAAAAAGAACTATTTGAGGCCATGATCAAAGACATAATAAATACGACGCCGCTACATTTTCGCATAAGAAAAAAATTGTGGTTTTTAGAAGCTCAGTTTCAAAATCAGGTTAACAGTATGAAGGTTTAATAAAAAACGATTCATTATTTCCTATAAAAGTAGAAATAAAAATTGTTTTTTTAGCTAACAAAAGTTTATGCTTCGCAGTAAAGCAAGAAATAAATGAATTTTTAATTAGCATCAAGCCAATAGAATTATTTAAAATAATTCGAGAGCGGTTTTTGAACCTTAGTAAAAAATGAGCAACTAATTTTACAACCTTATTACCTTATTTTCCTAACCTTCATGATCTAAGTTAATAAGCTTGAAGAAGGCTGATTGATTGATTGTTACTAAGGTTTCTGGTTCATTAGATGTTCTTTAAACTTTTTGAAATCGTTATCGTTCCTGAATTAGGAACCGCCTTGTATAAAATATAATTTCCGTTTG
>JAICYZ010000185.1 GCA_025933935.1 Chitinophagaceae bacterium | reverse complement strand
TCAATATCCATTTCCACAATTTATTTTTGACAATAAACCGGTGCGCTTTAAAATAAGAAGAGATGGCAATAATGATTTCTTCCAGCAATTGTTGATCGTTGAATCATTTAATGATGTTGCCAAACAAATATAATTTACTTTACCCTCAATCATTGAAAAGTTTTAAAAAGCAACGCTTTAATTTTGATTTATGAAGAAACTTCCTTTATCATTTTACAACAGAAAAGACGTTGTAAAAATTGCAAAAGAATTGCTGGGAAAAATAATTGTTACCTGTTTTGACGGAGAAATAACTTCCGGAAGAATTGTAGAAACAGAAGCCTATGCCGGTATTGTTGATAGGGCGTCGCATTCTTTTGCAGGAAAAAGAACCGCACGCAATGAACACATGTATTCCGCTGCCGGAACGGCTTATATTTATATTTGTTACGGCATGCATCAAATGCTGAATATTGTAACGAATGCAAAAGAAATTCCGGATGCAGTTTTGATCCGGGCAATAGAGCCATTGGAAGGAATTGATATCATGCTGAAAAGAACCGGTAAAAAAACTTTAGATAAGACGTTAACCCGCGGCCCTGGAAATGTGGGAAAAGCTTTAGGAATTTTTAAACATCATTCAGGATTATATCTTTTGGATGATGAGATTTATGTACTGGACGATTCTAAAAAAATACCGGATGAAGAAATAGGAATCAGCAAAAGAATCGGCGTGGAAAGCGCCGGAGAAGATGCGCTTCTACCCTATCGTTTTTATCTGAAAGGGAATCAATACGTCTGCAGAGTTAATTTGAAAATGTGAAAATGTGAAAATTGCAAAATGTATTACCTTCTCTTCATAATTCACGATTCACCTAATCACCGCGTCCCTATCTGACGCCCACTTTTCAATCTCCTTTTTTCTAATAAACCAGGCAATGGTAAATGTGGGAATAAAATCAAGACCGGGAGAAATTTCTTCCAGAAAAGAAAATATGCCGCCCAGCAAACCGAATTTCTTTTTTCCAAATAAAAAATAAAAGATAACTGCAGAAAGAGGCGCCCATAAAACGTCTTCAGTTTCGCCTATAACCGGCAACAAATAGCTCACCATTCCCATCAAATCAAGGAACAGGCACAAATAAATATTGGGTAAGAATTTTTTTTTCAATTAACCGGTGTTTTATAAGGTTTGCAGCTGGAAAAAACTGATACAAATTTAATTTCTTTAACTGTTAACTTTCTGTTTTAATCTTGCTAAGAACGCGTTTTGACGTAACTTTGCACCCTTAAAAAAATTCAGGCTATTAAAGCCTCAGGTTAAAACAATTTATGGATATCAGAAACATCGCAATTATTGCCCACGTTGACCACGGTAAAACTACTTTGGTTGATAAGATCTTACACAGTACAAACATCTTCCGGGAAAACCAGGAATCCGGCGAACTCATCATGGATAACAATGACCTGGAAAGAGAACGCGGGATTACCATTTTCAGTAAAAATATTTCCGTTACTTATAAAGGCGTAAAAATAAATGTAATTGATACTCCCGGCCACAGTGATTTTGGTGGGGAAGTAGAGCGCGTTTTAAAAATGGCTGATGGCGTGGTCTTGCTGGTAGATGCTTTTGAAGGGCCGATGCCGCAAACCCGTTTTGTATTGCAAAAAGCCTTGCAACTCGGTCTTCGGCCGATTGTGGTAATTAATAAAGTTGATAAGCCCAACTGCCGCCCGGACGAAGTACACGATGCAGTTTTTGAATTGTTTTTTAACCTTGATGCTACCGAAGAACAACTGGATTTTGCTACCATTTATGGCTCCAGCAAACAAGGCTGGATGAACACAACTCTTGAGCCTACTGACAATATTTTCCCATTACTGGATACCATTCTGGAAAAAGTACCACCGCCATCACACGAAGAAGGGACTTTGCAAATGCAAATTACTTCTTTGGATTATTCTTCTTTTCTTGGCAGAATCGCTGTCGGAAAAGTAGCAAGAGGAATGATCAAGGACAACCAGCCTTTATCGCTGATGAAACTGGATGGTTCGGTTCAAAAAACGCGCGTAAAGGAATTGTACGTTTTTGAAGGATTGGGTAAAAAGAAAGTAAGCGAAGTAAAAGCCGGTGATATTTGTGCGGTTGTGGGTGTAGAAGGTTTTAATATTGGCGAAACGCTCGCTGATTTTGACAACCCGGAAGCACTTCCCGTGATCAGTGTGGATGAGCCAACGATGAATATGCAATTCAGCATTAATAACTCTCCTTTTTATGGCCGCGACGGCAAGTTTGTAACATCACGCCATTTGAAAGACAGGCTGGAAAAAGAACTTGAAAAAAATCTTGCTCTGAGGGTACAACCTACAGATAGTGCAGACAGTTTTATGGTTTATGGCCGTGGTATTTTGCATTTGAGCATATTGATCGAGACCATGCGCAGAGAAGGATATGAAATCACTGTAGGCCAGCCGCAGGTAATTGTAAAAGAAATAAATGGTCAAAAATGCGAACCTTATGAAAACCTGGTTGTTGATGTACCCGCAGAATATAGCGGACGTGTGATCGACCTGGTTACACAAAGAAAAGGCGAATTGCTGATCATGGAAAGCAAAGGCGAAATGCAGCATCTTGAATTTGAAATTCCTTCAAGAGGTTTGATAGGATTGCGTTCCAACATGCTTACAAATACCGCCGGTGAAGCTGTAATGGCACATCGTTTCCTTGAATACAAACCATGGAAAGGATATATTCCCGGAAGAAGCAACGGCGTTCTCATTTCCAAGAACCAGGAAAGAACTACAGGATATTCTATTGATAAATTACAGGATCGCGGAAGGTTTTTTGTTGACCCGGGAGAAGAAGTTTATGTAGGACAGATTATCGCCGAGCACATCAAGCCGGGAGATTTGATTGTAAATGCTACGGAACCTAAAAAACTTACCAACCATCGCGCAAGTGGTGCTGATGATGCATCACGTATTGCTCCGAAAATACAAATGACCCTGGAAGAATGTATGGAATATATCCAGCAGGATGAATGTATAGAAGTAACACCTAAATTCATCCGCATGCGCAAAGTGATTTTGGATGAAGATGAAAGAAAGAAAACACAGCGGATGCAAAAAGTGGAGGCTTAATAAAAAACGAATAACTAAAAATCGGGCGTAGCAATTGTTACGCCTTTTTTATGTCCTTTGTAAAAAGGATGTGTTCTGTATAATCACGTACCTTTCATTCCTGGGTGTTTAATACTTATCGGCTGTCTTTATTTGAAAAATACAATCTCTATTATTTGTCCATTTGCTGTAAACAAAACCATTCTGTGAAAGCACTTCTTTGATACGCCAATGAATGAAATATTTGGGCGAATTTCCTTTCGCAATTATCCAAAAATTTTTTAATAAAATCAGGCTGCACTGGCATATGTTTTGATTTACTTTATTGCAAATAAGATGGTAACTCTAACAGTTACTATACTTAAAACTATAATGGAATTAAATAAGCCAACGCAACCAACCAACCCGGCAATATGGCCGGATGAGCGTATCCATCTTTTAGAAGTTATCGGGAATGCCAGCATCGGCGGCATGGAAAATTACCTCAAGGATTTTATAGCCAATTTACCCCCTGAAAAGTTTTCTGTTACATGTATTTGTCCTTACGAAAGTTCGTTTACATCTTCATTACGTCAGCTGGGAGTGGAGGCTATATATATCACCCCAATTGCCGATGATCCGTCGTGGCGTTCTATTCAATTAACCGTTGAGATTTCCCGGCTTCATCACATCGATTTGCTACACGCACACATGCCTAAAGCCCACGTTCTTGCAGGATTAGCAGGGTGCCTGTTGCATAAACCCGTTGTTGCTACCATTCATGGGATGAATGTCACGTCCCACGAGCTGGGCATCACCCGCGGTGTCGGGTCGTATGTGATCACCAACTGCCAGGAATCATTTACCCAGGCCCTTGCCATGGGTATTCCGCCAGAGAAACTTTCACTTGTCCGTAATGGCGTAGATACAAAAACTTTTAATCGTAAGCCTTCTTCTAATATACTTCATGAGTCTATTCATGTTCCGCCGGGCACCCGTTTAGTTGGTTTTGCCGGCAGGCTGGAGCATGAGAAAGGTCCTGATCTATTTATCCGCGCAGCAGAATATGTGCATCAGCACTATCCTGATGTGCATTTTGTAGTTGCGGGTGAAGGATGTATGCGGGGTGAAATGGAGCAAATGTGCAAACAAATGCGATTAGATCAGCATGTGCATTTTGTCGGTTGGGTAAGCGATACGTGCTCCTTTTATTCCAACCTGGATGTATTGGCACATACTTCCAGGAGCGACGGTACTTCACTGGTATTGTTAGAGGCTATGGCTTGTGCGTGTCCTCAAGTCGGAATCGCTGTGGGAGGAGTAAGAGAAATTATTGAAAACGAAAGTACCGGGATGCTTGCAGGCGCAGGCGATTGGCAGGAAGTTGGAATAAAAGTCATTCAGCTGCTTGAGGAGCCGGATAGAATGAGAAGAATGGGCGAAGCAGCGAGGATACGCCTTGAGGAATTGTTTGATGTCGTAAAAAATACACAAAGAACAGCAGAAGTGTTGCAAAAAATTGCCTTGACCGGCGTAAATGGCATTCGCTTGCCTTACAATTCTATTTTATCACAACAACCTTCATCGAGAGAAAAGAAACAACCGGCTTTGAAAAAATCTTCCGTCAACTAAAATTCCTTAGAAGTAAGAGCGAAGTACAAAATTCTTTATCGTGAATCAATCATCCCGCGGAATTTCTTTTTATATAGTAGCTCATGCTGATGACTGGCAGCTGTTCATGCAGCCAAATGTTTACCGGGATCTGATTGATACCAATCGAAAAGTTATTTTCATGGTAACAACAGCAGGAGATGCCGGCAATGACGAAACGTACTGGCGTGCCCGTGAAGAAGGTTCAAAAAGTTCGATTCGCTTATGCCTTGCTCCACGCTCCACACTCAGCGAAGATTCCGATTCGGGTAATTTTAATCAACACGAGGTTCAGTATTCTGTCATCAATAATACCACGTCTTATTTTTTGCGGCTGCCCGATGGAAATCTTGATAGCAAAGGATTTGAAAAATATCATTTTGAAAGCTTACCAAAATTGAAAGATGGACAAATCGCTAAAATAACTGCTGTCGATCAATCAACAACTTATCATGGCTGGGAAGATTTCTGCACAACCATTAAAGCAATCATTCAATATGAAAGCGCAGAAGTTGGGGATGTAACACTTAATTACTTAAATCCTGATCAGCTTGCAAACCCTGACGATCACGCTGATCATCGGGCAACCGGACAAGCCATCCAACAAATATCTTCTGCCGGTACATTCGTCCAAAAGTTATTTGTTGGATATAGCGTAAACAACACGGAAAATAAATTAAGTGGAAATCACCTGTTTTGGAAAGCCGGAATGTTTGCTGCTTATGAAAAAGCGGTATTTGACCTCAGCGGTTATAGTACGCTCCGCGAAGGTTTGGATATTTATAACAGATGGTGCTTAAGCGCTGCAAAATTTATTACCGTTGATCCGGTAAAGCAGCAAAAGTAGGTTTGTTGTCCCACGAGGATTCGAACCTCGACAGACAGAATCAAAATCTGTTGTACTACCTTTATACTATGGGACAAAAGGAGTGCAAAAGTAAGGTTATCGCCTCTATTTTCAAAACATCAAAAAGGGAATTTTAAAAAAGATTTTTTTTCAGTAAATCAACACCTGCCCGTCCGGTCAGGCGGGAAAATCCTCATTTCTTATTTCTCTTATTCAAATGAAACCGGAGGTTATTATTACATTTTTATTCCACCACTTTCCTGGTAAGATAACCGGTATAATCGGGCACTACTACCGGGTAATCTTCCTGCATTAAAACCGAAGTAAGAATAAAATCTGCTGTTGTACGGTTGCAAGCCATGAGGATATTCCACGCTACTGCAAGCCGCAACAACGCTTTTACATCGCTGTCATGGGGTTGTGCTTCCATCGGGTCCCAAAAGAAGACCATCATATCCAGTCTTTCTTCTGCAACCATGGCGCCCATCTGCTGATCGCCGCCGAGCGGGCCGCTCAATAATTTCTTTACCGGCTGACCCAGTTTTTCTTCTATTAACTTACCGGTAGTACCTGTCGCATAAAGCTCATGCTGTGACAAAACGGTTCTGTTGTAATATGCCCATTCGATCAGGTCTTTCTTTTTATTATCGTGTGCTACAAGAGCGATTCTTTTTTTGGAGGAAATAATTCTGATATGGCCCATAATTACTTTTATAATTTATACTAAAAACCTAAAAAGATAACCCAATTGCCAGGAAAATAAATTTTTCGCATCGAAAGCAAGTTCATTGAAAATGACACCAGCGATGTTTCCAAATGTGTCAATGGTAACCAGATTACAGTACTTTTTCCATTGCATTATTGTTCAGCCTTCCCCCCGGCTTTTGCCCTCATTGCGAGGCACGAAGCAATCTGGTTCTTAAGATCAAGATTGCCGCGAAAACAAGGAACATTTACTTAAACAATAAGCATTAACTCATGTTTTCTCGCAATGAACGTAAAAAAGATGTCAGAGGTAACCATATTGGACAACTCCCTTAAACCTCCATTTTATTTCCCCTCCGCCTCCTTCAAATAATCCGCCAGCTTCGTAATCGCTTTTGCATCCACTACAATCTGCTCCTGCGCTTCTTTCCATTCTCTTTGCTCTATCGCTTCGCGAATGCCGGGCATTGTTTTTACGCCATAACCGGTATAGAAACCCGGCGCATAAATGGTGTGCTTGTACCACGCTCTTCGCGGCAAACCGTTCTCATTCAATAATTGTTGCTCTGCCTGGTAAAGTGATTGATTAAATGCCGCACTCACCGAGTTATTTTTTATTTTATTTTGATAAACAACTTTCAAACTATCGGCACTTTTCTTCAACGCAACCAATGCATTTTGTAAAGGAGAAAAATCAAGATAAGGAACTTCAGATTTAGCAACAGGAGGAATAAATTTTTTGGTAGGATCCTCTCCCACTCTGTAATCACCTGAGTGAATCATTTTATTTTCGATGATAGTTGTCTCCCGGGAATCATTTAAAAGCTTATTCAATTCATCTGCATAACCGTTGATCGTATTGTACAGATGCGTAAAATCAAAAGGCAAAACATCTGCATTCGCCATCCGCAAAACAGCACGACCTGCAGTTTGAGCCAGCGCTACTTCATAATGAAAACCGGGATCTTTAAAATGAGTAAAATCATAGTAATCATCATAAATAGAATGATATTCACCGCCGCTTCCTTCGCCGCCAAAACCCAAATCCAGTGAAGGAATGCCGGCATGTTGAATAAAAGAAGAATAATCAGAACCGGAGCCCATTGCCCCAAGCTTCATTTCTTTTTCGTCTAAGATCTTTTTCCTTGCTTCTGTATTTGTAGCGGTTACCAGCTCATGCGCTTTCCTGCGGTCAAACACGCTCACATTCGTTTGCGGATCAATCACTGTTTTTGCAATTTCATCCACCAAAGGTTCCAGCGCAT
>JAICYZ010000382.1 GCA_025933935.1 Chitinophagaceae bacterium | reverse complement strand
GGATATGACGTCCATGGTAATCAATACGGGCTTCTTTCTGAAAGTAAATGCTTTTTGAAGAGTCAAACGCTCACCTGTGTTACCTGCCATGATCCTCATGTAAATGCCGGGAATGATCTTGCTGTATATTCCAAAACATGCCAAAGCTGCCATAGTAATCCGGATCATCGTTCTGTAAGTGTCGCTGAAACGACCGCCGATTCTTTTAAAAGCAATTGCATTGACTGTCACATGCCAGAACAACCATCCCGTATGGTTTCATTCCAGTTGGCGGGAAGTAATGTAACTTCTTCTTACTTATTACGCACCCACAGGATCGCCATTTACAGTGACAAAAAAGGAAAGGCTTCTCAGAGATAGGTCTCAGGTGGCTGAGGGCAGGTGTGTCTTTGTGAAATACTGCTTTATTTGTTCGTTTACTGCGAATCCTGAACAATCGTATCGGTAAAAGTAATTTCAGAACGGATATAGATCAAGCGAGCTAGTGTTGTTGCCGTTCGTAATGGAGCGCCTGAATCGCCACTTCGATTTGAATGTGTTTCGTGTGATACGGACCATGGCGCGAGGCATTATTCAAGACCAACAAGCAAGAAAAAATTAATTTTCTTATCGGATAATTCTTTTTATTCAACATAAACTTCTTCCCGGAATACATCAAAAATATTTTTTTTATTTATAAATTTTATTTATTTAGTTTTGGTTTATATCTTATCAAAGCCGCCTAATCTATCTAAGCTTTAACCTGATTAAAAGCACTTTTTAGCCTCTTACTTCTTGCCTTGTATAATTTAGTATCCGTCTAAACGAACTGGTATTTCATTTTAATTAAAATAAAAACAAGTAGTATGAAAAAGTTACATTACTCTCTCCTGATTTTGCCTTTATTGTTTTTTGCTACCCACGCACTTTCGCAAAGCCATATGTACATGAAGGTTATCGCTTCCGGATATAGTTTTAACGGAGGTGTAACCGATGCTGGCTATCAAAATCAAATCAGCGTCTTTTCCTATGCGGACGGTTTACAAGGATGTGGGACAACTTCCACCAGTACTACATCCGTCGGTGGATGTAAAACTTCTCTTTCCCCATTTCAGGCGATAATTCCTCTATCCCTTGCTACTATAGACTTCCGCTCAGCAATGTTGCAGGGTAAAATATTGAGCAGCGTTGAATTGGTAGTAACCAGGTCTTCTGGTGAAACTTCACTCGCATATTATAAAATTCAGATGCAAAATGTATCGATAAGTTCCGTACAGGAAGGTGCCTCTAATGGGGAAACTGTTCAAACGATAAGCGTGTCGTTGATCCCGACTAAAATTATATGGACGCTAATTTCTCAAACCGCAACAGGTGCACCCGGTACTACTTCTTCATACGGTTGGGATTTCTCAAAGAACGCCCCTTTGTGATTATAAGTTTTAACGGGGATTAATCCCGAACCTATGAGAGATTAAAAACTAAAATTTATTTTTTATGAAAATAAATAATTTACTATGGCTGTTCGCGTCTGTCTGTATGGGGCAGGCAGTAAACGCGCAGACTGCGAAAAAGATTTCTTCAGACCCCGCAGCTCAACTAAGACTATTGGTTCAAGCTCCTAAATTGGAAATGCCAACTATTAAAATGCCGGCGAAGCCGGACTTTAGCAATAAGCCGGTAATGCCGGGATACGATATAAAAAAGGCGATTGAGGAAGCCGATAAAATGTGCCCGTTGCTAAATCTGAAATCAACATTATTGCTGACAGGGGAGCGTGCAAATAACGAGCTGGTGGGCCTTCAGTGGAAAACCAGCAATACTTTTAGCAGTAATTCTTTTGATGTGGAAAGATCCCTTGGAGATAGCCTGCATTTTGAAAAGGTAAATTTTGTTTGGGCACAGGGAAGTAAAATAAAAGAAAAATACAAACTGCCGGATAACAATGATTTTAATGAATGGTCGTACTACCGTATAAAGATGCTTTTAATGGATGGAAGTGCCACGTATTCAAATATTGCCAGGGTTAAGGGGTATGACAAATTTATATTTTCAATTTACCCTAATCCAACTTCTTCCGGCGTGCTGGTTATGCTTTCTTCATCAGTAGCGGGAATAGGAAAGTTTTCTATTATTGATGCCGAGGGTAAAACTGTTAAGCAATACTCTTCTTCTGTAGCCGAAGGGCTGAATCGTAAAGACGTTGATATATCGCAGCTTGCGGCGGGGGTATATTTAATGACTGTTGTTTTGCCCGATAAACAAACACGGTTGAAAAAAATCATTAAATACACAAATTAATTTTCCTTTCAAAGCTGAAAACGTAAGATATTAAATACCAGTTTAGTCGATTCGGAGTACTAACTGGCGCGGTCGCCCAGTTGTGCCGGGTAATGTAATTTTTATCGCAACATTTCGCTTCCTTCGGATTAAAGTGTGTTTCGTATGCTTATAGTGTTTAGATGCCACGAACCACGGCGACACGAAACACAGCGCGAGAAAGATTTTTGAAAATTAATGATCATCGTGCATCGGCAATGAAGTTTCAGAGGTACTTTGAAGAAAATACTCTCCCAGTGTATGATTTCCGTGTTTCGGGGCAACCATATTTGTTGTCAGAACAGTAAGCAAAAATTCAATCGGTCCATAAAACCGTAAAGTGGAGAAATTTCGAAGTAGAAACAGGATGATGTTTTTTACCCAAACCGGAATGTATATAATTTTTTCCTGTTTGTTTAAGGTTTTAAAAGCAGTTGTGGCAATCTGTGTGTAGGTAAATATTTCCGGGCCACCTGCATTTATTTCATGTTCTTCCCTTTCTACTGCGGTTACGCACACTTTAGCCAGGTCTCCGCCATCAATAGGATTTATTTTGCAATCACCTTTCCCGAAAAGATATACTTTACCTTTCTTTGCCATATCCAAAAACTCATGCATGTCTGAAAAAAAGCCAGTTGGGTTG
>JAICYZ010000412.1 GCA_025933935.1 Chitinophagaceae bacterium | reverse complement strand
TTTAATTCTGTGGGCAGAGCAGGGTTCGAACCTGCGTACTCCGGAGAGAACAGATTTACAGTCTGTCGCCTTTAACCACTCGGCCATCTGCCCTGACTATTTCCTGGAATTCTCAATTTTTGAGAGCCAGTGGAGGGATTCGAACCCCCGACCAGCTGATTACAAATCAGCTGCTCTGGCCAACTGAGCTACACTGGCATTTGCTCAAAGACAATCTTAAAATGAACTTTCCACAAAACTTTCCTGTAAGGGTGATTTTTTGGGAAGGCAAAGGTAATGGAAAATGTTTAATGGAAAAATTTTGAAAAGAAATTTTTATTGCCAATAAAAGCATAATGTTTTCAACGGTATTTTCAATATGGAAAGAGCTGTAAAATTAAATAGCCTCCGGTTATCCGAAGGCTATTGTTTAAAAAAATTCTATTGAGGATTTAGGCTGCTATCTTTTGTTTTTTTCTCTTTATTTGAGTAATTACTGACTCCAGCGCAGTATCAAAACTTTCTTCAAAAGATTTAGAAGAATGTTTTACAAAAAAATCGTGTTTCGGAACATGCACCTGGATTTCCGCGATTTTGTCTTTAATAGTATGAGCTACATTATCGAGCTTTAAAAATATATCCACTTTCGTTATTCGTTCATGAAATTGATTCAGCTTTTGAATCTTTTTTTCAATTAAAGCGATCAACTTTGAATCTGCCGCAAAATGCAGCGTTTGAATGTTTACGTTCATAGTAGTCCAATTTTAAGTGAGAAATTAAATTGAGGAATTAAATACAGAGGTTTCAATGCAGGCAAAATTTATAAATGAATAATAAATTTTCGTGGAATGAAGTTAGCGCTTAGAACCGATTTTTCAAAATGAAAATTCAGAAAAATGTTTATTCTTCAGATTTGGGGTGGGCCCGCTTGTAAACTTCCTTTAATTTTTCAATGGAGTTATTTGTATAAATCTGTGTAGCGGCAAGACTACTGTGGCCGAGCAACTCTTTTATTGCGTTGATTTCTGCACCATTGTTGGTCAAATGGGTGGCAAAGCTATGCCGTAATATATGAGGACTTTTTCTTTCATTTGTAGATACTTTTGAAAGATTTCCTTTTACTATATTATAAATATATTTCGGGTCAAGTTTTCCCCCTTTTTTATTTACCAAAAGAAAATCTTCAACTTCCGAAAATTCTTTCCTTTTTTCAGCTATATATTCATCTATTATATTTAACAATTGATTGCTTACCGGGATGAACCTTTCTTTATTTCCTTTCCCCAAAACTTTAATCATCGCTAAAGACTTATCCACGTCACTCTCTTTTAATTGAATCAATTCGTTGCGGCGAATGCCCGTTTGATAAAGAATTTCAAATATTAAAAAATCTGTTTTACCGGCAAATGTTTCAGGAAAATAATCGTGTTTTAATAAACTGTCTAAATCTTTTTCCTGGATAAAGGAGGGCAGTTTTCTGCTCACTTTTAAGGAAGCGATAGCAGCAACCGGACTTATAGAAAGATTTTTGATTTTAAGCTGATACTTAAAAAAAGACTTAAGCGAGGATATTTTCCGGTTTACCGTTTTTGAGGAACATTTATTTTCTTTCAATGAAGCAAGCCAGGTACGAACAATGGAAGCGGTAATTTCCTTTAAATCAGTGATCTTATATTCTAAAAATAGAAATTCAAAGAAAGAACTCAAATCGTTTTCATAAGAAATAATGGTGTTTTCAGAATATCTTTTTTGAAACCTGAGATAATCTAAAAAATCGTGGATCGAATATGGTTCAGTTACGGGCATAAAAAAATCCGGTAAGTGTAAAGCTACTAACTAAACCTGACCGGAAATAATATATAAGTGTCTTTTACCTAATTAAATTTCAACCTTACCGCTGGCAATTTGTTGCTTGTAAACCGCTTTCAACACTTCACCACGCCTTCTTACAGACGGCTTTGTAAACGACTGACGGTCACGAAGCTCTAATAAGGTACGGCTCTTTTCAAATTTTTTCTTGTACTTTTTAAGCGCTTTATCAATATTTTCGCAATCTTTTGAATCAATAATGAGCATAAACTTTTATCTTTTTTTTTAAGGACGGCGAAGATAAAGCAATTTTTTAAATTGAAAAACTTAATAACTATTAATTTTCTTAAAAAAATAAAAAAGAAGTGTTTACAGGAATCATAGAAGCAATTGGAGAAATAAAAGATATTTCGATTGAGCAATCAAACCGGGTTTTTTACATTAAAAGCGAGTTGGCTTCCCAATTGAAAGTTGATGAAAGCGTCAGTCATAATGGAGTTTGCCTTACCATAGAAAATAATGAAAACGATATTTACCGGATAACAGCGAT
>JAICYZ010000315.1 GCA_025933935.1 Chitinophagaceae bacterium | reverse complement strand
TTTTTTATAACAACCGGTTCATTCAATATTTCACCCGTTTTTAAATAATAGGTTTGAAATATCACTTTCGACGCCGCCTCTTCAATAGGAATCTGAGGGCCTCCGAATGGCCATCCGGTGCCTGTCGTGATATCAACCTCCATATTTAAACGCCTTGCATCGTCTATTGTAAATTGTAGCATCTTCATCCATTTCGGCGATAAGTAATTAATAAAATGGTTTTCATAGCCTTTTACACCATAAACAGGCGTAATCTCTACGCCACCAAAACCTGCTTTTTGTAATGCTTCTAAATTATAATTAATGCCGGCTGTATCAACAGCATTACCAAACCACCACCAGCGGGTAAAGGGTTTATTTTCCCGTTTTACATCTGGCCATGAAGAAGGAGACTGGCAGTAAGCCGGATACTTCGTAAAAGTGAGTATGCACAAAACAATGACGATTTTTTTCACCTCTAAAAATTTATAAGTAAATATCTTTATCAGCAGAAGAGGCTAATTTTTCTCTTTCTTCAATTTCACTGCATATATTTCGTTATGCCCTTCGAAATTGCCCCTGAAAATTACCGATTTTCCATCCGGAGAAAAATGAACATTCGGCTCTAATCCACGATATTTTTGATATCGCATATCAACCAATTTTTCTGAATGAAGGGAATCTGCTTCGGGACGAAATAAATAAATCCACATTCCGTCTTTTGCCCGTGCGACTTGCGTAGAATCGCCGCCGTCGCCACAAAATAATTTTTCATCAGGCGAAAGATTGTAGTGAATCGACCATTCATTGCGCTGAAGCTGCAATCTTTTTTCCTGCATTGTCTTAATATCAACTCCTCCGAGATAAAAAGTAACGGAACGCGGAATCTGCAAATCAAACCAAACTCTTTTGCCATCAGGACTCCACCATTCGTGGCCATTAATTTCGCCTTTTACGGTTCGTTTGTGCAATAATTTTTTCTCTTTTGTTTTAACATTGATCAGCCAGCTGCGATCTACTTTATCCCACGGACCTTCATGCCCATACAACAATAAATCAGGATCAACAGGAGAAAATTGCTCATGATTCAGCCAGTTGTCTTCACTGTCGATTTTGTTCAACTCTTTGGTTTGTAAATTAATGGTGAATAATACATGCGGAATGTGGGCATCATAAATGCGATTAAAGAAACCGCTTTTTTCAGGAAATCGTTTTAAAATCTCTCTTTCTTCACCGCTGCTCCAAACTCCCGCAAGCAAAGTTTCATTGGCATTAACAGTTGCAATGTGACCTTTAAAATCTTCAGGAAACACATACAATAAACGAACGTCATGTGAATCAATATTTACCGAAAATACACTGTCGCCACTTTGGAAGTAGGCATCACGGTTTTTACTCCCCAGTATTTCTCCTGACATTCTTCCGTTAAAATGTGTAACCTGTGTTGATTGGAAATTTTGCAAATCCACAGCAAACAATTGGTTCCCGTTTGAAGTTGATCCATAATAGATCATTTCCCATCCTTTTCCATCAGGCGTTTTTAAGAATGGGTTGTTGTGAAAATAAAAACTATTGTTATTTCCTGTTCTCCTGCTCAGTTTAATGATCTCATGCCCGGTATTTTTATCAATCCATACGTTTGGCATCGCTTGTCCTCCCGTTTGTAAAACAGGAATATTATCCGAATGAAAAACACCGGTCGACAAGAAGGATAGAAGAACAAAAATCAAATTTTTCATTGTGGTAAGTATTTACATAATTAATTCAAAATGCTATTAAAATTGTTCATTAGGTGTGCTACTGATTTTTTTATCTGTGTATGGTGGCGATTGAAACAGGGAGAAATTCAGTGTTTTTTTCAATTGAAAAAGCGGCATGTTTTCAACTTTCCGGATGTTCAAAAAACGAAAGACAACGTCATTCACATCGTTTAAGGCAAATGCCGGCCGATAATCTTTTTTTGTAGTACGGATTTTTATATCACTGAACGTAATGCCTTTTGCATGGCGAATATAAAAACCATAAGAAGGAAGTGTACCAAACATGGTTGGTTCCGGATATGCATTCTCTTTTTCAGCTGGTTCAATGTTTGATTCATCTTTTGTTCCACCACCTTCTACAAAGAATTGGAGGTTGCTGATGTTTACATCTTCTATGTCACTTCCGGGTATTCCGCTGATTGTGGAAGCAGCCTTTGAGGCACTGTTATGAACAACGATGTTGCTGATGTTCACCCGGTGAAGCGCACCCGGTTTAATTCCTTTTGGGCCACGAAGGCGGCTGCCAATCCGAAGAAAAATGGGCATATTGTAAATATCACGCATCGTAATATTGGAAATGGTTACATCTTCCAGATCACCGCCGTCCACGGTTTCCAAAGCCAATCCCTGGCAGCGGTCAAAAACGCAATTGGTGATGGTTACATTTTTAAAGCCGCCGTTAGACTCCGTTCCAAATTTAATTCTGCCGGTGTGACCAACACGAAAAGTGGAATCAAATAATTTGTATGTTCCGTCAATGACGGTTCCTTCCTGGTAATCGCCGGATACGATGCAATTACTGATCACCACATCTTTTGTTGCTCTTTTATACCCCAATGCAAATGAACTTTTCAAACAAATGCCATCGTCCCAGGGAGAATTCACATTGCAATTAGTGATCCGTACGTTATGGCAACAATCAATATCCATTCCGTCACGGTTGGTATCAATGGTAAGATTATCAATTGTGAGATTATCTACACCGGTTACCAAAATTCCAAAATGGCCTCCGTGCCATATACTGAAATCGCGAAACAAAACATTGTGACAATTTTTTAAAGCGATACTTTTATCGCCGAGACCTTTAGGAAGATGATCGTGCGGAATGTTCCTGGTTAATCCTTTTCCATAAATCAGTCCAGAACCGATAATACCAATATTCTCCAACTGTTCGCCCCATATAAATCCGTTATGCCAATGACTGTGTCCGTAATCCTGGTACTGATCCCATTCATTTAATTCCGGTTTATCATAAGCAGTTGTATCATAAATTGCCTGCAAAACCGTTCCTGAACTCAAATATAAAGTAATATTACTTTGTAGCCGGATGGAGCCGGAAAGGTAAGTTCCGGCAGGAAAGAAAACCGTTCCTCCACCTGCTTTTGCAGCAGTTTCAATGGCTTTATTGATCGCCGCAGCGTCATTTGTTTTTCCATCTGCTTTGGCGCCGTAATCCTTTACATTGAAGGTACTTTCAGAGAGATGTGCCGGCGACGAATAAAACCATGGCGGCAAATCACGTGAATAGGATTTTGCATGGAAAGAAATAAGTAAGCAAAGGAAGAGCGTGTAAAAAAGAAATTTTTTCATGCTTTTATTTTTTCGGTATTAAAAAAATCATTTTTCCAGTAAACAAATATTTAAGCTGAAATCCTGTTTCTCAAAACATCTGTAGAAAGTGAATTGTTTTACAATGAATATTTCCCCTGATGTTCATAATAAAAAACTATCGTTTACATTTTTATTTACAGTAAACCAACCTTTATCCTGAATTTCTATTTGATGAAAAGCTTAGATGTTTTTAAAGATGCACATTTGTTTATTCTTGTTTTTTTACTTCGATGGAAACCGTCGCGGGTTTTAGCCCCTTTGCGGTTGCACTGATTTTTATTTTACCTGACGAATCTTTTGTTTTAATAAAAGCAATACATCTTCCTTTGTAAGCAGGATATTCCGTGCCCTGATAACTTTTATGACTAAAAATATCGCCATTGTCAACTGCTGCAATTTCACCAGCTCCTTCTATTTTAAATTTGATGAGATCATTTGCATTGGGACAGGGAATACCATGTGAATCGACGATAGTTGCCGTTACAATTGCAACATCATTCCAGTTATTAGTTAAAAAGGATTCGTCTGTAGTTAGTGAAATTTTCTCAGGAGTGTTGGCAGTCTTCAGTTCATCTGTTGCAACTTCTTTTCCATCATTTTTTCCTATTGCTTTTATGGTTCCTTTATTAAATGGGATATTCCATTCACGTGGCGAATCGTCTGATGGCTTTGGCTTGCTTCCAAATGATCTTCCATTTAAGAAAAGTTCAACTTCACTACAATTGCTGTAAACCTGGACGGTTGCATTTTCATACCTTCCGAGATCAGCTGGTGTCCAATCAGCAACCCACTTTTCGCCACTTGTATCAGCAGAATTTCTTACAATATGAACAACCGGTTTATCACTCCACCAGCTTTGTCGTTGAAAACCT